>JAKSHV010000012.1 GCA_024399225.1 archaeon
CACTTTTCAACAGAGAAAGCATATGGAGAATTTGATGGAATAATTGAAAAAAACGCCACAAAACTGCATTCTTTAAAAGACCTTAGGGATAAAATAATTGAATGTCCGGAAGTTCTTTTCGAAGAAATGAAACAAGAATTAATGGACATCATCAATAGATGAAGGTGAATTAATGGAGGCGTGGATCAAGCAGTTTACTATTGGTGTGATAGGGGCCACTATTCTCATGGCTATAACCTTGCCCCTGTTCTCCCCCTCATTTGGAGTCCCTCAATATGACTTAGATATACGCCATGAATACCCCGACAGTTCCGATTATATCGATATTGTAGATCTTGAAACAGATTCTGAAATAAGTGCTACTCTGTTCTTAAAATCTAGTGACAAAATAGCAAACATAAATGTGGTCGGTCACTACTCGATCAACAAAGGTAAGTCTGCAGAAGTTAGGATATATCTAAAAAGCGAAACGATGCTGTTACCGGTAAAAATTGAAAAAGCTGCATTCAGCGTGAATCCGATAACTTCCGAATCGACAGATTTCTGCAATTACATTTCCATACTAGGAGATACTTCAGAAACCAGTGGCGAATGCACCACAGGCGCTTTCTCTCTGGATTGCAAGTACTTTAGACAAATGCCCACAGATACATTCGCTATTATGTTTGCAGTCGGAAATGATTATGGTCTAGATGGCCTTCCCGGTTCAACATGTACAAAGACAATTTGTACATACAGCCTCAAATGGATAGACGCACCTGTACCCAATTGATTTCGTCTTGTCAAATATCCAGCCGAAAAACAACATTTACCATCTAGACGGACATATCTCTAGAATGGCGCTTTTATAATATACTACAATAGAGATACAGGAGCAAGGGAAAGACCATAGCGTTTTCCTGTTCACACATCACTATCACACGATGCGGTCGAGCCGAGCTCCTGCATCATCATTGCCGACAATCCGATGAGGACACTGCGGCAGAAAATCAGTCGATACAACAAAGAGATCCCCGAGGTCAGAGAGGACCGAATGAGGGGTGAGTTAGCAGTCGAAATACTGCCGAACAGGAAACCACAGTGTTTTTTCCCGGAATCAAACCCGGAGTGGTTTCATGAACAACGTAACAGACCCCAGCTCAATCAAATATCAGGTCAAAGCAAAGATCAACGCAGACGGTATCGTCGACAAGCCCGATGTGGTCGGTGCTATTTTCGGTCAGACCGAAGGACTCCTCGGCGACAACCTCGACCTCAGGGACCTCCAGAAATCCGGTAGGATCGGAAGGGTCGAAGTCGAGATCGTCTCCAAAGGCGGAAAATCCGAAGGAATCATCTACATGTCCTCCTCCCTCGACCAGGTCGAGACCGCCATCATCGCAGCAACCCTTGAGACCATCGACCGTGTCGGACCCTGCAAGGCCAACATCAAGGTCGTCGGAATCGAGGATGTCCGTATCACCAAGAGGGAACAGATTGCAGAGCGTGCCAAGGAACTCCTCGGAGTCCTCATGGAGCAGGCAAAGGGATCCGGTTCCAATATCACTCAGAATATCAGGGAATCCCTCCAGGTCGAGGAGATCACCACCTACGGTAAGGAGCGCTGCCCCGCAGGACCTACCGTGAAGAGCTCCGAGGCGATCATCATCGTCGAGGGAAGGTCCGATGTCCTCAACCTGCTCAGGGCAGGAATCAAGAACGCAATCGCGGTCGAGGGAACCAACATCCCCAAATCCGTCCAGGACCTCTCCAAGGAGAGGGTCACCACCGCATTCGTCGACGGTGACAGGGGAGGAGAGCTCATTCTCAGGGAGCTCTTCCAGACCTCCGACATCGACTACGTCGCACGCGCACCCCGTTCCCAGGAGGTCGAGGAGCTTTCCGCAAAGCAGCTCGTCAAGTGCCTCAGGAACAAGGTCCCCGGCGACCAGTACATGGAGATGAACAAGCTCTCCTTCGAGGAGAAGGAACTCTCCGAGGATGCAGACGCAGAGGTCAGGGAACGCCCCGCCAAACGCCGCAACGAGGAGCCCGCTGAAGAGGAACCCCGCTTCAGGGTACGCAAGGCCAACAACGAGGATGACGACGGAGAGTCCCGCTTCAGGAACAGGCGCGAAAGGCACACCAGGAGGAACGCCGAGGAGGATGCCGAGGATGAGGGAAGGTTCAGGAACCGCCGTGAGAGGCACACCCGCAGGAACGCTGAGGAGGATGCCGAGTCCGAGGACGAGGGCCGCGTCAGGAACCGCAGGGACCGCCACACCAGGAGGAACGCCGAGGAAGACGCTGAGGAGGAACCCCGCTTCAGGAACAGGCGCGAAAGGCACACCCGCAGGAGTGCAGAAGAAGATGCCGAGGATGAGGGAAGGTTCAGGAACCGCCGTGAGAGGCACACCCGCAGGAACGCTGAGGAGGATGCCGAGTCCGAGGACGAGGGCCGCGTCAGGAACCGCAGGGACCGCCACACCAGGAGGAACGCCGAGGAAGACGCTGAGGAGGAACCCCGCTTCAGGAACAGGCGCGAAAGGCACACCCGCAGGAGTGCAGAAGAAGATGCCGAGCCCGTCATCGTAGACGACGAGACCGAGGAGATCCCCGCAGAGAACGTTCAGACCGTAGAAGAGATCCCCGAGACCGAATCCGTCATCACCGAGACCGAGGACGGACAGATCATCGTCGAGGAAGTTGAGATCAAGGAAGAGCCCGTCGAGGTGGCACCTGCAGTCGAAGAGAAGACTGTCGAGGAACCTGTCGCAGAGCCCGCACCCGTCGTCGAGGAAGCTCCTGCAGTTGAGGAGAAACCCGCAGAGGAGCCCGTCGAGGAGGAGAAGCCCAAGAGGACCATCAGGGCACCCCGCGGAAAGAAGGATGCCAAGAAGGAGAAGGTCCTGACCGAGGAGCAGGAGAAGCTCAGGGACATCCTCAGCGAGATTTCCAGCACCCGCAACTCCGTCCTCATGGACGGCGATGGAAACATCATCGACAAGGTCGAGGTCAAGACTCTTGCAGCATACCTCAAGGAGAGCACTGCAGACAACATTACCACCATCGTCTTCGACGGAGTCATCTCCCAGAACATCCTTGACATCTCCTCCGGAAAGGGAATCAAGACCCTCGTCGGAAAGAACAAGGGAAAAATCTCCAAGCTTCCCGCAGACCTGACCATCTGGACCAGGTCCGACCTCCTCTGAAAATAAAGTGATATCACATGGCAGCACCTAAGAAAGTAGCAGTCAGCGAATGGGATGACGTTGCGGCCTTGAAACACACCGGACAGGTCCTCATCCCTGCCGATCCCCTCGACAGGGTCCTCGGACAGGAGGAGGCCATCAACCTCGCCAAGATTGCGGCCGCACAGAGGAGGAACATCCTCCTCGTCGGACCCCCGGGAACCGGTAAGTCGATGATCGCAAGGGCGATCTCGATGAACCTCCCCAAGGCAACCAAGGAGATCCGTGTCGCACACAACCCCGAGAATCCCGAGAGGCCCTTCCTCAACATCCTCGACGAAAGCGAGGTAGAATCCGAGGAGATCGACGGATCCATCGGCGAGCTGAAGGATCCCAAGGACGTCCCCGCAAACATCGCAGAGCACCTCGGATACCGCTGCAAAGGATGCGGAGAGATCTCCATGCCCGACGAGATCAACTGCCCCCGCTGCGGAAAAGGCAAGATCGAGGGACAGGGCAGCATGAACAACCCCTTCGGAATCAACCTTGCAGGACTGTTCCAGCAGGCCGGACTCCCTCCCCAGACCGCAGGAAAAGAGAGGGTCAACACCATCCGCCTCAACAAGGGACAGGAGGAGACCGTCGTCTTCGAGCGTGCAGGTGACAAGATCAGGATGCTCGACACCAAAGCCCTAGAGAAGAAGAACAAGATGAGCAAGAAGTCCAACACCAAGACCCTTGTGAAACTTGACAGGAACCCCTTCGTCCTTGCCACCGGAGCATCCGAGACCGAGCTTCTCGGAGATGTCAGGCACGACCCCTACGGTGGTCACGACAAGATCGGAGTACCTGCCTACCAGAGGGTCATCCCCGGAGCGATCCATGAGGCACACGAGGGAGTCCTCTTCGTAGACGAGATCTCCCACCTCGGAAGCCTCCAGAGATTCATCCTCACCGCCATGCAGGACAAGAAGTTCCCCATCACCGGAAGGAACCCCCAGTCCTCCGGAGCAAGCGTCAAGGTAGAGGACGTCCCCTGTGACTTCATCCTCGTCGCCGCATGCAACATGCAGGACCTGGAGAACATCCTCTCCCCTCTGAGGTCGAGGATTATCGGAAACGGATACGAGGTTCTCGTGGACGTCGCCATGCCCGACAACAGCAGGAACCGTGCGAAATACGCACAGTTCGTCGCACAGGAGATCGCCATGGACGGACACATCCCCAACGCGACCATCGAGGCCGTGGAGGAGATTATCGCCGAGGGAAGGAAACGTGCTAAGGCCGACAACCAGAACAATGCACTGACCCTGAGGCTCAGGGAGCTCGGCGGACTCATCAGGGCCGCCGGAGACATCGCCGTCATGGAGAAATCCAGGTACATCACCGCAGAGCATGTCCAGCTCGCCAAGAAGAGGTCCATGCCCGTAGAGGAGCAGATCAAGCAGCGCTACGGATCCTACCAGAAGGGTATGACCCACGACATCTCCGATGCTCAGAAGCAGAAGTCCGAGTACTATCTGCAGAACGAGCACATCGACGACACGATGTACAACTGAGAAACATTGAAGGGGGCCAAAAGCCCCCGATTATTTTTATCTAAAATTCAGGACAGACCGATGGTCACGACGTTGATCTGTTTCTTGAGGGCACCGACCATGATCTGTGCCTTCTTGTGTCCGGTATCGGCGGCCATCGTGAACCACTTCATAGCCTCGAACTCGTTGATGTCAACGCCTTTTCCCTTGTGATATGCCATTCCGATGCTGAACTGGGCTTTGTTGAATCCCAGAGCTGCGGATTTCTTGAACCATTCCATGGATTTGGAATAATCCTGTTCCACGCCGTTTCCGTCACGGTACATGGTTCCGATGTTGTACATGGCCTTGGCACTTCCCATGTCGGAGGCCTTCTGATAGATCTCGAGGGCCTTGAGATAATCCTGGGGTGTTCCCTTGCCGCCCTCGTACATGACACCGAGGTTGTACATTCCCTTCTGGCTTCCCATCTCTGCGGACTTTGCAAAATATCCGAGTGCCTTCTCGAAGGACTGTTCCACAGTGTATCCGTGGTAGTACACGACACCGAGATAGTAGATCGCATCAACGTGTCCCATCTCTGCCGCTTTCTGGAAAAGTTCGACTGCCTTGGGCATCTGTGCATCGTCGTCGGCCTCGTAGTACGAGAAACCTTCGTCGAAAACCGCCTGTGCGTCGGTCATGTCTGTCATGATGCGGCGTTATTACTCCGTCATATTTAGGACATATATGTTATGCGACGGTTTCCGAAGCCCATATCCAGCACCATCCTGGTGCCGGAGGAACCGTCGTTGTAGAATGCTTCGAGCCTCTCGGTGGGAACGAATCCCCTCTTGCGATAGAACTCGAACGCGAATGTGTTCCCATCCTTGACCTCGAGCTGGATCGAGGATATTCCCTCCATCATCGCAGCTTGTCTGAAATGATTCAGCATCATGGAACCCACACCTTTTCCGCGATAATTCGAATCCACGCAGAACAGGGAGATGGATGCCCTTCCGTTGGGAAGTCTGGCACCTGCAAGATATCCGACGATGTGACCGAACAGGTCGACGGCGACGATCTGTCCCGAAGACCACTGCATCATAAAATAAGAGACCACCTCGGGTGCGAAGTATTCATCCAAGGATGAACACATCAGCGAATAAGCGGAGGGTTCCTCCCCTTGGCGCATCTTCCTTATTTCCATGTTGCAGAGACATGGTATTTCGGCTATATATCATCTGTACGGACGATACGGAGATTGACGGAATCTGCAGGCGATGCATCTCTTCTCACTACGTTTCAAGATGACAATCCTCATAAGACCCAGACACAGCAAAACAACAGCCAACAACAAGGAATATTCTGTCATTTTATCGTCGTCCCCATTGTCCATTGGCCCCACTGAATAATCGCAGTATGCGACCATCTCGGTTCCGTTCATCCTCACGGATGCGGTGTAATCTCCTTCCGAGGGAGCTTCGAACAACACTACGGTATTCTCTCCGATACGCACTTTTCCATCACCCAACGACCATTCGTAGGTGAATCCTGAAGGACCGTCCACCGTAAGCAAGACAACATTACCCTTCGACGTTCCGACAACCTTCGCCTCGAGGCTTATCCCGTTCTCCTCTGCAGTGTAGATATTGGTTCCGAAATCGGAAAGGAAAAGACCGGCGTAATAATCGGCAACCTCTGATGAACGTATCACCAAGGCACTCTCGCGGTTGCGTTGGAAGGAATTCTCGGTCCAGTTGACGGAACCGATCCAGACAGAATCATCCGCAATAACTCCCTTGTTGTGGATCAATGCGAAATTCTCACCCATATTCACATTGATGGCTTTGATCTCAGTGGCACTTGTTATCAGATTCACATAGGTCTCATGGGCACTTCCGTTACTCTGTGAGGAATCAAGTATGAATCTGGTGTCGACCCCTTTTCCGGCTACCGAGGACATCCAGCTGACAGGAGTATCGCCGGAGACCATGCTCAGGGAACTACCAAGGTCCATCTGCTCCGCATACAGACGGTATTCCGCGGAAGTAATGAATTCCTTCATCGCCCCATATGAGTTATCGGGGGATAAAACAGGACTGACCTTCGCTTGATAACTAGGAAGATCAACGTTAATGATTTCGACAACTGGCATATCTGAATACGGCTTGCTTTTAGGGTACAGTGAGAGAAACTCCTTGACATCCCCCCACAGCATCGAATAATCATTCTCGAACACCGATTCCATATAATCTGCATATTCTTCGGATTCGACTATGACTCCCCACCCGCGGTTTCCGTACTCCCCCATGTTTCCTGAAGTCCAGTTCTCGGAGGTTATGATGACCGTTTCACCATCAATGACTGCATACTTGTTGTGGACGTAGCTGTACCTGTGTTCCGATGCACCATTGTAATTGATCAGTCTGACTTCACCCCCGCTGTCGACAAGACTCCTCAACAAAGACAGTTCGGTGCTTATGTCGACGCCCAGGGGAGAACCTTCCGCAAGAATCCTTACTTCGACACCATTTTTCTCCATCTGGCACAGCAATGAAACAACCTTCGGACTTGATATGAGATAGATAGAAATGTCGATGTACATCTCGGCTTTGGACAGGGCAAACAGAACCTGTTCACCGTTGCTTTCTGGGAAGGAGAATGGAGACACGGTTGCATCAAATGATTCTATACCATATCCGAAATTTGTCCAACCCGCCTTTGTGGATATCCAATCCTCTGCCCTATCTGTATCCTTGTCCGATGACCTGATCAGATGATGTCCAGTAGAGATTCCAACTGGACCTCCGATCCATCCGTCGACTCCGTTGGAATTGCCGTAGCACACGGAATCGAGAGTGCTGTTGTTCCTGCACAACCTCACCTCGTCCCCAGCATTTGCCAAGGTGAAGCTGCCGCTTTTGGTCAGATAGTGCGATGTGAATACGATTACCTCGGGTCTGGAATTGAACCAGTCTGTGCCGGAGTCTTTGCTGATTATGATCTGTGCCTGAGGCGAGAGTTTGTATGAGGATGAAAAGGTCAGTGTGCCTTCTCCATCTGTCACGGAATATCCTTTGAGATCCACGGTCGAATACCCCGTGTTCTTTATCGTGACCGCTTCATCTACCGGACTGACCTCGGTTATCAGGAGTGGATCTCCCGATGATGCGAACGATCCGTCGGACTGTGGGATAACAAGGACACAGAGCAATAGTAAAAACACAATCACAATCCGACGGGCATTCACAATGACCGTTTTACGGCTCGTAAATATAATGGGAACAGACTGCAGTTAGTATGTCAGTACCGTCCGAACATCCGTTTGAGATATCATAAATAGGCCAGAACCATACCTAGTCGACAGTGGTTGGATGGAGTTCACGGACAGGGTTTTTGCTGCAAATGTACTGAAGATCGTACTGGATTCGGGAGAAAACGGTATCGATTTCGAGGAATTGTCCGATATGGCTCGGATCGTTTACAGCATGCCCTTGAAACAGACCCAACAATGCCTTGACGAGCTTTGTGAAGCAGATATGGTCAAGAAAAATGACGGGGGGATCTTCGTATACACGCCGGTAAATCCCTCGGACTATGGAAAGACCCCCGATGCTTCAATCAACGCGGTGCTGAATTCCGATAAACCCGAGACCTGGAACGATCCCACCTATGTTCCTCTGGATGAAAGCGACCCCGCCTACCAAGATGGATACCGCTTCAGAGTGGATCGTGATGGTACACTGTACTCCGGTGAGATGAAAGACGGATTCCCCGACGGAATCGGCATATCGGACGGTTGGGGCGGACATTACACAGGTTCATTCGAAATGGGCATGTTCCACGGAGAGGGCACCCTTGACAATGGCAGCATTACAGTATCCGGCAACTGGGAATACGATGAAGCCAACGGTGCCGGAAAGGTCACTCTGCCGAACGGGACCACTGTGGAATCCGATGACATCAGTTATTCTATTCTTGAATCCAAACTGTCTTTCGGAAACAGGGGCGGGCATGTGACATTCCCCTCTGGAAAAAAGAAGAGGTTCGAGAAACTGGAAGCGGTAACCGCAACCGTCATTGTCGCAGATGTAGGTCATTTCCGCTCTGATAGCGACAAGTTCAGACAATATGTCCATGTGGCCATCCACAATGTTTGGTGCAGATCCCAGGGGGATGAACAGGTATCGGTTGCAACGTTCTCGGATGATTACCGGGTCAAACTGAACTTCACTCCCTGCAAAGACGCCTTGGATCAATTCCTCGCCTGGAGAATGAACCCTCGTTTCGGAGAAGTCAGCAATCTGACTCAGGCACTCCAACATGCAAAAGAACAACTTGACTCCTACACATCAAAGGCAGCTTCGAAAGGAGTCATCGTGACCGATTGCAAAATTGTCGTTCTCTCCAACGGAATGTTCGACGATACTCCCATCACTCCGATTGAGGACTATGATGGCATCGAAGTCATTGCCATGCCGTTCGAATCCCTGTACGTGAACGTTGTAGAGAAGAAGTTCTGCAAGGTGAAAGATTGTTGCCATAAAAGCACCAACAAACGCTTCTCAAGGCACGACAGAACTGACATCGTGAACACTCTCAAAAGAAATCCGAATGGATTGACCTTCGAGGAACTTCTGACAAAAACATACTGGATGAACGGTAACGAGATCAGAAATGCGATTGGCATTCTGAAATTTACTGGAAAGATCAAAGAAGTATCGGGACTGCTCAAAGCAAGGAATTACATTCAGAGCCGCATGGATCATTTCATGGTCTGAACAAACTGAAAGGGATATGCAATGCACCTGAGATGCAAGAAAGGATCATACGAATACATCGACAACAGCCCGTTCGTCGTCCATGACCCAGAGGTCCAAAAGGGACATTGGCAGGAAGTGTTCGGTAATTCGAATCCCATATACCTCGAGGTCGGTTCCGGAAGAGGATCGTTCATCACCCAATGTGCGGCAAGATATCCTGAAATCAACTTCGTTGCGATAGAGCTGTACGCGGCTCCGATGTACAAGGCGATCAAGAAAGCCGAGGAAACAGGTTGCAGCAATCTCCGCTTCCTACGCATGGATGCGGAGTTCCTTCCCAAGGTGTTCGAAGAGAACGAAATCTCCAGGATCTATCTCAACTTCTCCGATCCGTGGCCCAAGGTAAGCAAGAACAACAAGAGACTCACCTCCGCCCATTATCTCGAAAAATACGATTTCATCCTGAAACCCGAAGGGCATATTGAGTTCAAGACCGACAACGTCCCTCTCTTCAGATTCAGTCTTCAGGAAGCAGAATCCCAATGCTGGGTCTGTTCCGAGGTTACCGACGACCTGCATGCGGACGGCAATCCCGAATGGAATATCATGACCGATTACGAATCCCAGTTCGTGGCCAAGGGCGTACCCATCCACAGAGTTGTAATTTCTAGAAAGAAGTGAACCCTCTGCCTTCGCAGAGGGAAATGTTTTTGATTTTCAGAGTCCGCTTACGAGGTCCTTGAGGACTGCGTAGGGATCTTTTGCCTTAACGACTCCGGAAGCCAAGAGGACTCCTTCGGCTCCGAGTGCGATAGCGGCCTCGACATCCTTTCCGTTCTTGACTCCTGCACCGCAGAGAACGCGGATGTTGGGGTTGACTGCCTTGACCTGCTCAACGGTGTTCTTCACGATGGCGGGGTCGGCAGAAGTAACGGAGACGTCGCCTCCGATGAGCTCGGGGGGCTCGACTGCGATGTACTCGGGTGCATAGGCTGCAAGGACCTTTGCATCTTCCACGGTGTTTGCACAGACGACGGTGACGAGTCCGAGCTCGTGTGCCATCTCGATGCACTGACCGACCACTTCGGGTGCGACCTTGTGCTCGGCGTGGTTGATGAGGGTTCCCGCACATCCGCATGCCTTGACCATGGACGGAGTGATCCATCCGGTGGCGGATCCGGGTTTCTTGGGGTCGATGTTCTGGGAAAGTACAGGAATCGATACGGCGCCAGCGACGGCGGACAGTTCCACCATAGGGGGACATGCCACGATCTTGGCACCGGTCTCGGCAGCAACCTTCTCGCAGGCTTTGGCCAGGTCGACGGCTTTGACCCCGTCGACCTCGGCGTATGCCTTGAAATTGACGATTACTACCTTGGAGCCGAGATCACTCGACATCGGACTTGTCCTTCTTTCCGCAGCAGCACTTCTTGTCAGCGTCTTCGTCGTCGCAGGAGACGAACCTCTTCTTGAGGTCTTCGAGGACAGCGGGCCTGGAAGTGTACTCCATCTCCTCAGAGCCGAGGATGGAGGGCATGAAGGGTCCCTGGGACCTGATCATGACGGAAGCCTTGATGGCGTTCTCGCGTGCCCTGTTCCAGGTGTCGGAACCGAAGATGTCGACGGGCATGTGGTCTCCGCCCTTTACGCCGGGAGCCTCAAGACCCTGGAGTTTACCCTCGCAGAGCTGGAATCCAAGGCAGCACATTCTCGGAGGTCCGTCGTAGTAGACGGGGTTGGAGTCCTCGGGGGAGCAGGGGTAGACTGCACCGATGTGGGATCCGCGCATCCATCCGGCTGCGAGCCAGGTCTGCTGGAAGACCTGGGTGTACTCTCCGACGGAGGGGAATCCGGACTGGCACCTGCAGATGCAGACGGGGTCGTCCTTTCCGACGTAGGAACCTGCGGTCATGTTGAGCTTGTCGGTGGAGACGACTGCTGCGGGTCCGAGACCTGCGCGGCTGTAGACCTTCTTGATTGCGTAGCGGTAGGTGTCTCCGAGAAGGCTCAGGATGCTGTAGGTCTCCTCAGGGGAGGACATGATGACCTTCTTGTTGTCAAGGACATCCTGGATCTCGACGTCGAATCCCTGTTTTGCCCTCTTGTCGATGACAAGACCGGTGGTGGTGAAGGGGTCGAGGTAGATCTTAGAGAGGATGGGGGAGTAGACGGAGGGCTCGGTCTTGTCTGCCATGAAGAACAGAAGGGGCTCGGAAGGCCTCTCCTCGAAAGTCATCTCGGCGGATCCGGGTCCTGCTCCCTTGACGTTTCCGGAGAATGCGTCGGTGAGAAGGTCCTGTCCTGCTGCGTAGAGGTGCATTGCCTTGGAGAGCTTGGTTGCCTCTTCGAAGCATTCCCATGCGGCTCCGTGGACCTCTGCGTTGTCCTCGCCTTTATAATGGGTAAGGAAGAGGTTGATGTCGTCTCCACAGCGGGTGACGTAGAAGTCCTCGATGATACCCTGTTTCTGCTTGTCGGTAAGGATCTCTTTCGCCTTTGCCATCATAGAAGGATGGGGGGTCATGTGACCTGCGATAGATCCTACATCTGCTTTGATGATTGATACAGTGACTTTCTCAGCCATGATGTAAACACCTATGCTGGGTTGATTGCTTCTATATTATAATAATGGTTTGATGGCACTCAAAAAACATACAGTGTGTCAGAAGGAGATCGTTTTCGATATCTGGCACATTGCGAATTGTTGATAGAATGGTTCGATTTTACACGGTTTTGAACAGTTTTGGACCATTTCTGTACTCCCAAAAAACGTATTAAAAAGAATGAGATACAAGGACCAGTTAACATGACCGCAGTCAGGAATTCCAGCAACATTTCCGTCGAGGACGGAACCGCTATCGTCAAAGGATGGGTCCAGGACGTCAGGGCCCTCGGAGGAATCGCATTCGTCACCCTCAGGGACAGGTACGGAACCATCCAGATCACCCTCCCCAAAAAGAAGATTGAGCCCGCACTCTTCGAAGAGATGACCAAGCTCCCCAGGGAGTCTGCAGTCGCCATCACCGGAGAGGTAAAGGCAAGCAACCAGACCGCACTGGGTCTTGAGATCATCCCCTCCGCACTCGAGGTCTACAGCAGGGCACAGACCCCTCTTCCCCTCGGAGTCATCGACAAGGTAGATGCAGGAATGGACACCCGTCTCGATCACAGGTTCATGGATGTCAGGAAACCTGAGATCAAGGCAGTCTTCGAGCTCAAGGCAATGATGGTCGAGCTCATCGAGGAGTGCGTCCGCGCAAACGGATTCACCCAGGTCTACACCCCCAAGATCAACGCAGCAGGTGCAGAGGGTGGAGCAGAGCTCTTCCAGATTCAGTACTTCGACAAACCCGCATTCCTGGCACAGTCCCCCCAGCTCTACAAGCAGATCCTCATGAGCTCCGGGCTCGAGCGCGTTTTCGAGCTCGGTCCCGCATTCCGTGCGGAGCTCTCCAACACCAACAGGCACGTCACCGAGTTCATCTCCTTCGACGGAGAGATGTCCTTCATCGAGAAGGAGGAGGATGTCATGGCCATGATCGAGACCATCGTCGACCACGTCCTCACCGGACTCAAGGAGAGGGGAAAGAAACAGCTCGAGATCCTCGGCAAGGAGATCAACGTCCCCGCCAGGCCCTACCCCATCCTCACCTACTCCGAGTGCCTCAAGATCGTCCAGGAGAACGGACTCCCCCTCAAAGAGGGAGACGACCTCGGAACCGAGGGAGAGAAGATCGTCGGAGA
>JAKSHV010000120.1 GCA_024399225.1 archaeon
TGAGGACTTCGTCGTGCTCGTCGATGAAGTTGATAGCTCCGTCTCCGACTGCGAAAGCGGTGATCTGACGTCCGTTCTTGATAAGCTGGACTTTTACGCACTTACGGATTGCAGAGTTGGGCTGTTTTGCCTCGACTCCGACTTTCTCGAGTACGATTCCACGTCCCTGAGCGGATCCCTCAAGAGGATCGGATTTCTCCCTAAGCTCAAGTACTCTCTTCTTGTATCCGCGGTCCTGCCAGCGGAATTTCTGCCTGTCAGACTGCATTTTCCTTGCAGTGAATAGACCATTTCCCATTTTTTTCACCTGTTAGGTTGTTTTTTCGTTTGCAAATCGAGTGCCTCGCTGGCCCAGGTGCTGTTAACACCGATAAGCGTGGCTATGCTGGGGTTCGCTATTTCAATATGATATATAACTGTTTCATAATCGAAAACAGAGAAAATAACGGATGTCAATCACACATTGGATATTAATAAACTCCGTTTTCTAAATGTTTATTGATACTCGTAATCACAATACATTTGTACAGTAATTTCTGAATTAACAAACATTTATCTACCATATGCCCATATGTTCATTCCCGTTGATTCAATGAAGTACATTTTCGTCAGCGGCGGAGTAATTTCTGGGCTAGGAAAAGGAATAACTGCATCCTCGATAGGCTGCCTTCTCAAATCGAGGGGACTCAAGGTCACCTCTGCAAAGATCGATCCCTACCTCAACATCGATGCGGGAACCATGAACCCCTTCGAGCACGGAGAGGTCTACGTCCTCGAAGACGGAGGAGAGGTCGACCTCGATCTCGGAAACTACGAGAGGTTCATGGATCTCCATCTCGGAAGGGACAACAACATCACCACCGGAAAGGTCTACAAGACCGTCATCGAGAACGAGAGAAAGGGAGAATATCTCGGAAAGACCGTTCAGATCGTACCCCACATCACCAACGAGATCAAACGCAGGATCCTCAGCATCGGAAAGAACTCCGGTGCAGATGTTGTGATCGTCGAACTGGGAGGAACCGTGGGAGACATCGAGTCAATGCCCTTCCTCGAGGCTGCAAGGCAGGTCGGAAGGGAACTCGGCAGGGAGGACAACGTCATGTTCATCCACTGCACCCTCATCCCCATCATGGGTGCCGTGGGCGAGGAGAAGAGCAAGCCCACACAGCACTCCGTGAAAGAACTCATGTCCGTGGGAATCAGACCCGATATGATCATCGGACGCTGCTCCAGAGAGCTCAGCGAATCCGCCAAGGCTAAGATCGCAATGTTCTGCGATGTCGACGAGAAAGCAGTCATCTCCTGCCCCGACGCACGTTCCATCTACGAGGTCCCCCTGGTGCTTGAGAAACAGGGTGTCGTCGACTACATCATCCAGAAGATGAAGCTCGATGCTAAGCCCCGCGACATGGCCGAATGGGAGAACTTCCTCGGAAACATCCTCGAGCCCAAGTCGCAGATCACCATCGCACTCGTTGGAAAATACACCGCACTCGCAGATTCGTATCTGAGTCAACTGGAATCCCTCACCCATGCAGGTGCCCAGAGGGCGTGCAAGGTAAAGGTGAAATTCGTTGACAGCGACGACCTCATCCGCAACGACCCCTCCACCATCCTCAACGATGTGGACGGAGTCCTCGTACCCGGAGGATTCGGAATCAGAGGAGTGGAAGGAAAGATCGCCGCAGCAAGATATGCTAGGCTGAACAAGATCCCCTTCCTAGGAGTATGTCTCGGATTCCAGATCGCAACCATCGAGGTTGCACGCGACATGATGGGACTCGAGCATGCAGACAGTACCGAATTCGAACCCGGTACCCCCGACCCCGTCATCTTCATCATGCCCGAACAGGCAGGTGTCACCGAAATGGGCGGAACCATGCGCCTAGGTGCACAGCGCGTTCTTGTCAAGGAAGGAAGCAAGGCTGCCGAACTCTACGGATCCACCGACATCTCCGAGAGGCACAGGCACAGGTACGAGGTCAACCCCGACTACATCGAGAAGTTCGAGGCCGCCGGATGGCACTTCACCGGACGTTCCGAGGACGGAACCAAGATGGAGATCGGAGAACTCGACGACCACCCCTACTTCGTGGCGTCCCAGTTCCACCCCGAGTTCAAATCGAGACCCGGAAAGCCCTCGCCCCTCCATCAGGGACTCATCGACGCCGCCATGGCGTACAGTTCCAAAAAGTAAACCCTCACGTGCCCGTGTACGCGCGCGGGCACGCTTAATTTTATATTATATCACTATTAGAGCCATTATAGAAGGCGACATCATGGACGCAAACGATTACTTAGCAATGCTCGACAGGGCAAAAGATCAGCTCCCCGAGAACATCGAATCCCACGACAGGTTCGAGCTTCCCGAGCTGGACCTCATCCAGGAAGGAAAGATCACCATCTTCAAGAACTACATCGATGTCACCGACAAAATCAGGAGGGACCCCCAGCACCTTCTCCAGTACCTGCTGAAGGAACTCGGTACCCCCGGAACCCTCGAGGGACGCAGGGTCGTCTTCAAGGCAAAGATCAACCCCGCCAACATCGACGGAAAGGTCAGGGACTACACCGAGACCTACGTTATCTGTTCCGAATGCGGCAGGCCCGACACCCACATCGACAAAGAGGACAGGAACTCCATCCTCGTCTGTGAGGCATGCGGTGCACGCAGGACCATCATGATCAGGAAGGCAGCAAGGCCCGAGGATGTCAACACCCTTCACATCGGAGACGTCGTGGAAGTAACCATCAACGATGTCGGAAAGAAGGGAGACGGTACCGCGAAGTACATGGACTACCTCATCGTCGTCCCCGGAACCACCAGAGGAACCAGGGCCAACGTCAAGATCACCAACATCTCGGCAAAGACCGCCTTCGGACAGGTCACCACCGAGGCTGTAAACCACTGATCCACATGAAATACTATGTCGAGTCCTACGGCTGCACCATGAACTTCGGAGAGGGCGACGAACTCTCCGAACGCATGGATAGCCTCGGTTATCTGCGCGCATCATCTGCAGACGAGGCCGACATAGTCATCCTCAACACCTGTACGGTCGTCGAGACCACGGAGAAGAGGATGATCAAACGTATGAACGAGCTCAAGGCCGCCGGCAAGGAAGTTATCGTAACCGGCTGCATGGCGAAGGCACAGCCCAGTAGGGTGATGATACGCCTTCCCGACTCGCTCATCATTCCTCCGGAGGAATACGACGGATTCTATGATAAGGTCGCAGAAAAATACGGCTGCGGAACCCCCATCAACGTTGTGGAGTCCTCCACCACCGCAATCATCCCCATCGCACAGGGGTGCCGCGGAAACTGCACCTACTGCATCACACGTTTCGCAAGAGGTGCATTGCGCAGTTATCCCCCCGAGCAGATCAAACAGCGTTTCGACAAACTCGTCGACCGTGGTGTGAAGGAGATCCTTATCACCGCACAGGACACCGGATGCTACGGCATGGACATCGGCACCGATCTCGGAGAACTCATCAGGCTCCTCCTTACCAAGGAAGGGGACTACATGATCAGGATCGGTATGATGAACCCTAACAACCTCAGGCCCGTCCTCGCAAGCGTCATGGACGCGTTCAGGGACGACAGGGTGTACAAGTTCCTCCACATCCCCGTACAGAGCGGAAGCGATGCCGTATTGGACAGGATGAGGAGGCATTACACCGCAGAGGACTTCTTCTCCCTTGTGGCCGACATAAGGTCCTATTATCCCGATCTGAGCATCGCCACAGACATCATCGCCGGATTCCCCGCGGAGACGGAGGAGGACCATGCGAAGAGCGTGGAGCTCATTAGGAAGCTCAGGGCGGACACGGTGAACATCACCCGTTTCTCCCCCAGGCCCGGAACCGTGGCATTCAAGATGCCCCAGCTCAACGGAAGATTCCTCAAGGAGAGATCACAGGAGCTCACCGAGGTCAAGAACGAGACTGAGTCCGATGTTAACTCCGCACTTGTAGGAAAGGTGTTCGATGCTCTGGTGAGTGAACAGTCCGCAGACGGTTCCGTCATCGCCAGGACGCGCAACTACCGCCCCATAGCGATCAAGGAGACCATTCCTCTCGGCACATTCATCAGGGCCGAGGTCACCGGAAGTTCCGCCACATACCTGGTCGGAAAAAGAGCCCGATCTATTCAAACCAACGGATCTTATAGATTGAACCGATTAGGCGACATAACAGTCCTGTAGTGTAGTGGTCAATC
>JAKSHV010000121.1 GCA_024399225.1 archaeon
GTCCGAAGATGGTGGATATCTGTTCGGCCAGGGCATTCACCTGGGTTTCCTGTCCCGTGGTGTAGCTGACCACGAGGACCTCGTTCATGTTGATTGCATTGGAGAAGTTTTCCTCCATGATGGCGTTACCCTGGGCGGATTCGCTGTCCGATCCGGTCATGCTGGTCAGGTCGTATTCAAGGACGCTGTCCGTTTTGAGCATGAAGGGAACGGAACAGAGGACGATCACGAGCCAGATTGCGATAACAACCTTGGAGTGTTTCATTACTGCGTCTGCCATTTTGGCGAACATTTTGTTTCCTCTGAATCGCCGTTAATTTGTAGATTCTATTTAAGGATTTTGAGCATACTCAAAGTTTGAGACGCCGTTCGATTATTCTTTAAATACTAACTAGAAATTGGATTTGATATTGGTTATATGCTTTTGACTATGCTCAAAAAATTTATTTTTTTATACTATCGAATGCATACAATGGTGATGGCTGTCAGAAAACCCACGATGGAGGAAAAGCGTGAAGCCGCACGCAAGCTCATCCTAGATGTATCTATGGAGCTGTTCTACACCAAGGGTTTCGATGAGACCACCACCCGCGACATCATCACCAAGGCAGGCATCCTGAACGGAAGTCTCTACAACCGTTTCAAGAACAAGGATGAGATCCTCGTTTGCATGGTCCATGAGGGAATTTCCCGTATCATGGGAGAAGCCAAGGTGCTAATGGCGCAGGAGAACAACATCCTTCTCGCAAGCTCTTTCCCAGGAGTTATCCAGATTTATCTTGCCAACCGTTCCGAGCGTATCGCGAACATCCTTTACCGCGTCTACTGCATGTGGCCCGCTGTCGAGGAATACGTCACCCTCATGCTCGGATGGCTCGATGAGTTCTTGGCTGGAATGGGCTATTCTTCGACAGACCCAGAGACCCGCAAACTGTCCATGATAAACCTTCTTGGATCGATCGGAAACACCGTCGGATACTATTCCCACGGAGGAAGGCTACCCTTCCGCGAGGCCATCAAGATCCACATCAACGAGGTCGCGCTCAGTCTGAAGTTCCCCGTGGCCGATGTCGATGCCATCGCAAAGCGCCTGGAGCAGATCGTCGGTTCCCTGGAACTGAAGTTCCTGGGACACACCCTGTCCGAGGAAATTCCCGAATTGTCGCGCATTGTCGAATGAACTTTCCGACATTCCTATTATATGGGATTGCGATTGGGTTCCAATGACAATCGACACAAAAGGAGCGAAGGTCGTTTCCGAGACCATCGATCCCGACAACTACGAGGCAACCAGGTACATGCAGAAGGACCAGGATGCCACATTCCTTTTCACCGACCTCAACGGAGGCAAGGCCGCAGGTAACGTCTACTCCACCAGGGAGAAGATCGGTGCCGCCATGGGAATCCGCAAGGAGGACATTGTGAAACATGTCATGGACGCTATGTCCGCACCTTGTGCGACCGAGGTCACAGACAAGCCTGTATTCAAGGAGCAGGAGCTCGAGCTCGATCTTACCAAGCTCCCCATCATCAAGTACTTCCCCAAGGACGCCGGAAGGTACATCTCCGCCGGTATCGTCGTATCCGAGTACAACGGAAAGAGGAACGTCTCCTTCCACAGAATGCTCATCAAGGACAAGGACACCATCGTCATCCGTCTCGTTCCCAGGCACACCTTCACCCTCTTCAACGAGGCCAAGAAGGACGGAAAGGAACTGAAGATCTCCGTCTGCATCGGAGCACCCGTTGAAGCGATGGTCTCCGCCGCACTTTCCGTGGACTTCGGAACCGATGAACTCACCATCGCATCCGCAATGCACAAGAACGGTCACGGTTCGCCCCTCAAGGTCGCACAGTGCGACAACGGACTCTTCGTACCCGCAGACTGCGAGTACGTCCTCGAAGGAAGGATCACCGCAGAGACCTGCACCGAGGGACCCTTCGTCGACATCGCCGGAACCTACGACGAGGTCAGGGACCAGCCCGTCATCAAGATCGACAAGATCTGGGCCAAGAAGGACCCTGTCTTCCAGATCCTCCTTCCCGGAGGATACGAACATTTCCTCCTCATGGGAGTTCCCAGGGAACCCGTCATTTTCAAGACCGTCAGGCAGGCGGTCCCCAAGGTGAAGAACGTACGTCTCACCGAAGGCGGATGCTGCTGGTTGAACGGGGTCGTATCCATCGCCAAGAACAAGGAAGGAGATGCTGTCAACGCCATCATGGCGGCCTTCACCGGACACCCCTCCATGAAGAGCGTCATCATCGTCGACGAGGACATCGACATCTTCGACGACCGCGAGGTCGAATGGGCTGTCGCCACCAGGATGCAGGCGGACAAGATCATCAAGATCCCCGGTGCCGCAGGATCCTCCCTCGACCCCTCCGCCCACGGAACCACCTGGAAGGTCGGTTACGATGCCACCATCCCCATCGGAGCTGACAGAGCACCCTACGTCAAGGCCACCCTTCCCGAGGACGACTGAAACTTTACTTGTCGGGGGTTTACCCCGACAATCCTTTTTGTATCTGCCAGGCTATTTCCCGTCATGGCAACCGTATCCGAAGATCTTTTCATGGAAGGAAGGGAAGTCCTTTCCTCGCAGAAAGCAGAAGACATCCACAAGCTCGGCGACAGGATCATCTCCGTCGAACCCGACAACTGGTACGGACTGTACCTCAGGGGCTGTGCCTACGGATACGAATCCGATTTCTCCAACTGTGTCGAGAACTGGACCAAGGCCGTCAACAACCTGGATGATGATTCCCAGATGGAATCGATGTGCCAGGAGATGTGTAAGGCCCTTGTTCACTGCCTCACCCATGTCGACGGAAACCCCTCCATGAACTTCGCGGTCCTCGGAGAGAACCTCATCACCGTCAACGACAAACTACCCGAGAGCGACGACGAGGTCTTCGTCACCAGTGTCCTCAGCCTTGCCCTAGAGGGCCTCAGGGCCAACGCACCCGTCAACCCTCTGATGACCTACTACACCTTCAAGGCCCTGGTCATGTGCTCCTTCCGCGCATATGTAGAGCTCGGCATCTTCCTCGGATTCTTCGAGAAGCTCAACGAGATCGCCGAGATCCTCAAAGGATACAGCGATCCCAAGTCCGCAGGAGTCATCGATGCCAACCAGCTGTTCTCCGTAGAGGTCTCCGCCGCCATCAAATCCGCCCTGGACGACACTCCCGAGGACTACCTTGAGAAGATTGAGGAATACTGGCTGGAGCACAAGACCGATTCATACATGGGACACCTTCAGCAGGCATACCAGATGTCTGCCAACTATGCCGTGTTGGGGAAGTTCACCGGTAAGCTTGCAAAGAAGGTAATGCTCACCGAGGTCCAGGTCTTCATCAAGACCTACCTTAATGTGAAAGTAAACTGATCATTTCCTTTTGGGGATCGTCACGGTTGCGACGGTTCCCACACCCACTTCACTGGCTATTTCGAACGATCCGTTGAGGTATTCTTTCAGACGTGTCGAAATGATATCGAGTCCCACATGGCTTCTCTCGGAATCGCGTGGTGCGTTCACATCGAATCCGACACCGTCGTCCTTTACGATGATGACATGTGCGGTTCCGGAATCGAAGATGCTGATGTCGATGGTTCCTCCTTCCTCGCGTTGTGTGATTCCGTGCTTGATGGCGTTCTCCACAAGCATCTGCAGGGTGAGGGCGGGGATGTTGAAGTCGCGGTCTTTTATATCGAAGGTGACGTTGACGTTGTCCCTGAAACGCATCTTCTCCAGCTTGATGTAGATCTCCACATGTTCCAGTTCGTCGGAAATGGGGATAGGCCTCCTCTGGTTGATACTGCTGACGTTCTTCTCCAGATATGTCTTGAACATCTTCAGTGCGACCTTGGTCTCCTCAGGATTGTCCTTTATGTCCGCTATCGAATCGAGTGCCTCGGAAGGGATGGTGGGTTCGATGTTCGTGACCATCATGTTGACCTTCTGTTCGGCCATGGCTGCTTCGTTCCTCACGATCCTGATACCACGGTCGAGGTAGACCTCGCTGTACATCAGGAGCATTGAGATCAGGATGGTCAGATAAGTGATGGATGCACTGTAGTTAGGCAGGAACGCCACCACGGACAGGATGGGCATGATCGAATATTCTCCGAGGATGATCTTCTGTTTCAGTCCGGAAGAATACTTCATCGAAGTGAAGAAACAGATGAGGATGAGGAGAAGCGGAGGTAGGAAGAGGGTG
>JAKSHV010000122.1 GCA_024399225.1 archaeon
GCGAGTACTTCTTCCGTTGAATGCACCTTGTTTACTTTCTCCATAATTCACCAGCCGAATGTAGAATTGTATCACCTACATCCAGCGAATATAAGGGATTTGCGTATAGCAGTCGTCGTTCTTCCCGCTCGCTGTACCGAGAATATTAAAAGGTACGTAGTGCAATACAAGAAAGGATGAACGGCAAAACGATCGCATTACTGTCACTCTTCGCAGTTCTTTCTGTAGCGGGAGCATTGTACCTGGTGGCAGACGATTCGGATGCCGCCCCTATCGATAAAATCGAGGGAATCGTCGGAGAGGTCGGTGACACATCGACTGTGGCCGCACCCAACGTCAAAGTTTCCGTTTACAAAGCAGGCACTCCCCCCATCCTTCTGGGAGAAGACACAACCGATGATGCTGGAAAATTCAGCATCACCATCGATGAGGATTCCGCAACTGCGCTCGTCATCAAATTTGAAAAGGACGGGTGTGGAGTGTTTCTCGTACCTGCCGGACTCGCCAGGAGCGGTGGAGGGGATTACTTCGGAATAGATATTTCCAAATTCGATATCTCTACCGGGGTCTGCACCCTTTCCGATGATCTGGAGCACTGTGTCCTTGTTTCCGACGCAAACGTACAGATCAGCATCACCGTCACGGGTAGCGAGAACAGACTTCTCAAAGGCGCATCTGTCACCCTTTACCAAGATGGTGTCAAGAAATACAGCGGAGAGACCGATGAGTACGGAGTCTGCATCACAACATCCAAACTCCCTGTCGGAAACTACATGGTGGAGCTCAAATGCGACGGTTACACCGACATGAGCGAGGAGATCACCGTCAACAAGATGTCCGCGCCCCATATTCTCACTATGCAGGAGAAAGAAATCCCCACATACATGGGAATCACCACATATCACATTCTCATGCTGTCGGGTGTCGCACTGGGAATTATCCTCGCGATCATCGCATACATGCTCTGCAGGCGCAACTGGTCCCGCGTAGAGAATGATTGATTGAAACACCGAGCGGGTGAACCCGCCCGATGTATGAAAAATCAAAGGTTTTTGAGGTTCTCGTTCACCTTGTCCTTGACCGCATCATAAAGGCTGTTGCCTTCTGCGTCGATGGCCACGACAAGAGGGCCGAGAGCGTTGGTCTGGAAGTGCCAGAGTGCCTCAGGCATGCCGAGATCGAGCCAGTCGTTGCCGGTGACACGAGACAGACCTTCAGCATAGGAAACGGCCACTCCACCGGTTGCTGCGAGGTATACGCATCCGCCCTCTTACATAGCCTCTGCGGCCTCCCTGGACATTCCGCCTTTTCCGATGATTGCACTGATATTGAACTCACGGATGAACCTGGGTTCGAGAGCGTTCATCCTGGCACTGGTGGTGGGGCCTGCCGCCACGACAGTCCAGATACCGTTCTCGTTCTGCTTCATGATGGGTCCGCAGTGGTACAGGACGGCACCCTTGAGGACTTCGGGGACTTCCTTGCCCTCATCAAGGTACTCCAGTGCCCTGATGTGAACTTCGTCCCTTCCGGTGTAGACGGGGCCAGTGATGCTTACGATCTCGCCGAGCTTGAGGGACCTGACGGTCTTCTCGTCAAGAGGTGCGCTGAGGTTCTTCAAAGCCTCACCCCCTGAGAGTATTCGACATTGGAATCGGTGATGCGTGCTACAGCCCTCCTGGTGGCCCAGCAGCCGATGTTGACCGCCACGGGCAAACTTGCGGTGTGACAGGCAGATTTCCTGACTTTCACACCGAGGACGGTGGTGTTTCCTCCAAGACCCATAGGGCCAAGTCCTGTGGAGTTGATCTTGACGAAAAGTTCCTCTTCGAGTGCCTGGATCTCGGGATCGGGATCCTCCATGTCGAGAGGCTCCATGAGTGCACGTTTGGCCATAGCGACGCATTCGTCTGCGGTTCCACCGATACCTACTCCGACGATTCCGGGAGGACAGGGGCGTCCGCCTGCATCTACGACGGAATCGATGATGAACTTCTTGACACCCTCCATTCCGTCGGAGGGGTTCAGCATCTTAAGCCTGGTCATGTTCTCGGAACCGGCTCCCTTGAGCATGACGGAGATCTCGGTGAACTCATCTTTGGTAGGGATGAAGTGGATGCAGGGCATTCCGTTTCCAAGATTGTTTCCGTAGTTGGTACGGATGATGGGGTCAACGGTGTTGGGCCTCATCGGGATCTTTTTGGTGGAATTCTCGACAGCCTGTGCGATGTCGTCGGCAATGGATGAATCGAACTTTCCACGAACGTAGAATATCGGAATTCCGGTATCCTGGCACATGGGTTTTGCAAGGTGTTCCGCCTTGCGGATGTTCTCCATGATTGCTCCGAGCTGTGCCTGTGCGGTGGGGTTGGACTCCCATCCTGCGGCAGCCTCGAGAGCCCATCCGATATCCTCGGGGATCTTGGTGTTTGCAAGACGGAGGAGGTTTTCAACGACTTTCTCAGTTGGTTCAGGTAGTTTTACGACCATTCTCACACCTCATAGGGGGACATAATAGAGGACTCCATCGATCCTCACGACGGTTACGGTTTCTCCGATGACGGCATCCTTGGGTACGAGGATGTCCTTGACGGAATAGTTCTGGGGATCCATGACCTGGATCTCGCCTCTGGAAATTGAAATGACATCTGCGGTTTCGAGTTCACTCGATTTCGCATAGACCTTCAGTTCGGGCATGTTGGCACGCCTGACGGTCATGTCGGCGAAGTTGTTGAGCGACCTGATCTTTCCGCCGGTATTGGCGACCCTGGTAAGAAGATAGTACTTCTTGCCGTAACGGACGATGTCGCCCACGTGGAACTCGGGCAGACGTACAAGGTAGGAGACACGGTACATGTCGATTCCGTCACGGGTCTGTCCGACAAGTTTGTTGGACTCGTCGACCTGTGCGCAGTAATTATCACCGAGGGCCTTGGTGAGCTCCCTGCCGAGTGCGATCATTGAAAGATATACATCGACTCCACCGGGAACAATCTCCATCTTTGTGATGAAAGCGTTGGGGTTAGTGGTCGCTGCATCATCCACGAAATCCTCGACCTTCTTCAGAACCTCATCCTGGAGTTTGGAAGAAAGAGTCTTCTCGGAAGTACGGACCTGAAGGATTGCCTCATAGTAGTTTCCGGTACGCCTGGAACATATCTTGCATACGGTGTTCTTCACACGTACGATAGTGGATGCTGCGGCATCCGCCTCGAAGTCCGAGATTGCGACCTTGCATGCCACGGTGACGGCGTAGTTGTAATCGTCACGGGGTTCGATGGAGGTAGTGGTCTTGACGACCTTTCCCTCTCTGATGCAGGTCAGGGCGTTCTTTGCAGCCATGGAGATTGCCTTCTCGGGTGCCATGGATTCATACTCGCCCCTTCTGAGGAACTGTCCACAGCTGGTGCATGTGAAGAGGTCCACATGGTCGGGAAGGGTCACGAGGGTACGGTCCTTGAGGAAACAGGGCATGCAGAGTCCGTTGACCGTCTGATTGGTGGTGATTCCGCACTCGACACAGAAGCCGTTCATGCTCTCACCGCCTGTGCGTGTTTGACATCTCCGATCTGGATGACATTCTCCGCATCGATTATTCCCTCAGCGATGGCAAGATCGATGATCCTGTTGCCGACGATGTTGAGGATGGTGAAGGAACCGATGTTGATACGGACGAACTCCTCGGTAACGAGATCGCCCCCGTAGAATCCCTCGTTGACGGTGATCTTCATCTTCTCTCCCTTAAAGGTCTGTCCGAGGATCTCCTCGTCACATATGGCGATCACCACTTCGGAAGGATGTTTGTGGACTTTGAAGTAATATTTTCCGCTCATTATACCACGCAGTAAATTCCGGTCTGAGGAGAGTAAATCTCCCCGGCAGTTTCCATGTCTTTTATGGCCTTGCGCATATCTTCGCTGTTGTACATCGAGAGATCAGGGTGGACAAGGATATCATCAACGGATATTCCGGAGTTTCCAGCAGTTCCGATGATTCCCCTAAGGACCTGTCTCATCATACGTTTGGACTGGGATACCGAACTGACGACCATGTCGATGTCTCCGGTTCCACCGGTGATGGTCTCGAGATAGTATTCGATAAGATGGATCGCAATGTCCGCATCGCGTTTCTCGATGACAGGACTGAGCCTCATCTTTGCCGCAGCCTCAGACA
>JAKSHV010000123.1 GCA_024399225.1 archaeon
TCCCCAGGGAACCGGTTATCAGGGTTCCGGAAACAGGGGACCCAGGCCTCAGGGAGCAGGAGTTCCCGCCGCTAGGTCCGCACCCAAGCAGTTCGACGACAAATCCGATGAGACCGAGGGACTCGGACTTTCCGAGACCGACGATGTCCAGGATGTAAAGGTCGCACACATGCCCAAGAGGAACGATGCCAACTACAGCATGTCCTACCGCGGCACCTCTCAGAGGGCTGCAGGATCTAAGACCTCCTCCCCTAACAGGCAGGCCAAGAAAGGTCCCGCCGGAGGAAAGCCCAACAAGGCCGCCTCCCAGAGGCAGTCCATGCTTAACACCCACAAACTCGCACCTTTCAAGTACGACATGAACGAGATCCTGTCCCAGTCTTCCATGCCTCCGGACATGTCCTCCTCGTTCCTTGCAACCATCATCGCAAAAGCATCCCGTATCTCCACCAAGGATGCCAAGGAATACGCGAAGACCTTCGTCGATGACGGAAACCTGACCAAGGACGAGTTCGACAAGATTTCCAAACTCATGGACAGGTACAGCAAGTACAGATGATTCTATGAAATCCATCGAGATGGGCAAAGGCAGGGTCTTCGTAATCGCTTTGGAAACAGGCGAGAGCATCAAGGTATGTGTCGAAGAGTTCTGCAGGACCAACGGCATATCAAATGCCAAGGTCACCATCCTCGGGGGTATCGCGGCCGGTTCCACTTTTGTGTGCGGACCCCATCTTGTAAACGGAGTGGAAACCACTCCCATTTCCCCAATCACATATACCACCGACGCCCCGACCGAATTCGCTGGCGTCGGTACCGTTTTTCCCAATGAGTCCGGAGTGCCCGTGATGCATCTTCACGGATCCCTCGGACGCAACGGAACCTCTGTCACCGGATGCTTCCGCGAAGAGGCCAAGGCATGGCTCACCCTCGAGATAATCATCGAGGAACTGGTCGGTTCCGGTGCGGTCAGAAAATTCGATTCTGAAAAATGTGTGGCACCGCTGACGATCGACGAATGATCAGCAGTGCCAGATATTGAAGTTTAACGACGGTTGTACCTGTCTGCCCAACGGTTGAAGACCTGGTCTGTGTAGTCGGTGATGGTCCTCTCGTCTTCCCTGCTTCCGGACGGTGTAACGAATCCGTTGATGGGGAACTCGGAGTCACAGTAGGGGCACCTGACGTTGGGGCAGCGGTCGCTTGCCTTGGGACAGTATTTGCATGCCACTGCCCTGGACTGGAAGAGACTGAACTCCCTTCCGCACTTGGGGCAGAGGTATCTGCGTGCTGCAACCTTCAGTTTCTCGTTGATACCTGCGGCCTTCTCCTCCGGAGTGAGGTACATAGGTACGTTGGGGGAGATAGGTGTGTTGGTGTTCTGAAAGTCGCTGTATTTTCCCATTTGTAGGCCTCAGATTCCTTTGGCTGCTTTCACGACAGCGGTGAGCAGGCTGTCGTCGGAGCACTGTTCGACGAAGGTTCCGGTGATGATGATGTCGGCTCCGGCCTCCCTTGCGGCAGCTGCCGCCTCGGGGGTCCTGATTCCTCCTCCGACGATGAGGGGGATGTCGATGTTCATCTTGACGACCTCGACCATCTCGGGGGGGACGGGAGTGTCCGCACCGCTTCCTGCCTCGAGGTAGACGAGCTTCATACCCATGAACTCTGCCGCAATGGCGAATCCTGCCGCGGTCTCGACATCGTCCTTCTTGACGAGCTTGGCCTCAGAGACCCTTCCGACGGTCATACCGGGCTCTACGATGATGTAGGCCATGGGAATGGTCTGGATTCCGAGCATCTTGATGAAAGGTGCCGCCTTGGCGTGGTAGTGGGTGATGAACTTGGGGTTGTTGCTGTTGACGATGCTCATGAAGAGCATTGCATCCACTTCATCGGTCATTGCGTGGACGTCAGAGGGGAAATAGATGGTAGGAAGTCCGGTTGCTTCCTTGACGGCGATTGCGATGTCACTGAGGCTTTCGCTGGTGACTCCGGTAGATCCTCCGATGAGGAATCCGTCGGTTCCCGCTTTCTGCATCCTTTTGGCAATGATCTTTGCATTGTCCACAGTAAGCTTTGCGGGGTCGGGATCAAGGAGGCTGAAGTGGATTGTTCCCTCCTTCAGTTTCTCGTCTATGTATGCTTTCACGTCGATCATATTGCTACACCAAGTATGAATGAGATTAAGGCGACGAACATCGCGATCTTTGCGATCTTCGCCGATTTATGGGCGTCCTTGAACACAAGGACGGCACAGTAGATGAATAGGATGTCTGCGACTATAACGACCGCATATAAAGGACCCAGCATGCTGTCGATGAAGGGTATGAAGCTGAGTGCGGGGCCGAGGACGTAGAATACTGCCGCAATGGTTGCTGCCTTCTTGGTTCCGATGGCCATGGGCAGGGTGATCCTGCTTCCTTTGTCGGAGTCCATATCCTCAATGTCCTTGGAGATTTCGCGTCCGACGGAGACCAGTCCTGCAAGGAGGCCGAGGATCCAGATTTTCGAGATGTCGTTGACAATGGATCCCGCGAAAATGAAGACTGCTCCGGTGAGAACAGCGATGCAGATGTTTCCGATGAATCCCCTCTGTTTGAGAAGGACCTCGTAGGAGAACATCATGACGCTGCAGACAAGGACGAGTGCTGCGCAGAACCATCCAAGGGGAATTGCAAGAATCGTTGCGAGGACAAGTCCGCCGATTCCGAGATTCCTTGCCATAGTGGCGGTGATCTCACCCTTCGGGACAGGCCTGTCGGGGTGGGCGGTCTTATCGATTTCCGCATCGATATAGTCGTTGATCGAGTTACCTCCGGCTACGAATGCGAGCACAATGACGCATCCGATGAGGATGCGAAGCCATTGGTCGAACATATCGGTACCAACTGCTATGTAAATGGAAACGAGAAGGCCGATGATGCCCATCAGGCCGTTTCCAAATCTGAACAGACGGAGGTACTTGTTCATACTCCCCCCATTCTTTATTTTATAATAATATGTTTGGCAACCCGCGACGAAATGCCCGGGTTGCCATTGATTCAGTTTTTGCCGAATATATGGTAATGCCTCGACAGGGTTCCGTGCACATACTGGATGTAAACCCCCTCGAGATTCATCGCATCGGCGTTGAACGGATGTGGGAGAACAACTCCCGCCTTACCGTTCTGGGACAGTACCTCGGGGAACGAATTCAGCGCTCTGGCATATATGCTGTCGATGTTCTCTCCGCCAGTCTTGGTGGACCTTCCGTAGGGAGGGTCGCAGGCGACCGCATCGATCTCCGAGAATCTTTCCGGGATGTCGCTGATGTCGATGACCTCAAAATCATGGAGGGGGAGTTTGTAGAAATCCATGTTCTCGCGGGTTCCGGCAACCATCTCCGGATCGAAGTCGGATGCGACGGCCTTCATGCCCATGGTGGCAGCTTCTATCACGATACCGCCGGTGCCGCAGAAGGGGTCTAGAACGGTCCCTCCGCGCTTCACACCGGTAAGGTTGATCAGTGCCCTGGCATATTTGGGGTGAAGCGATATGGGTGAGAAGAAGGGCCTCTCACTGACCTTCCTTTCCCTGAGCAGGTCCGCATCGAATGCCTTTTTCTCGATGTACAGGTGGATCATGTCGCTCATGAACATGCGAACCACCACATCGGGTTCTTTGAGGTTGACACTGTTCTTCTTTGAAAGGATCATTCCGATATTGCGGATAAGTTTCTGTGAATCCACGTCCGCAAGCATTCCTTTGAAACGTCTGTAGCGGATTGCAAAAGTGCCCTCGGGCAAAACCATGTTTTCCACGGATGAGAGATCCGAGGGATCGAAAGATCCCAGGTAATCTCCCATCATATGGGTGAGTGCCAGACGGTCATTAATACCGTCCACGCACTCTTCCGGAAGTTCCATTACGACATATCCGGGACCGTCGCATACCTTGCGGCAGTTTCCGTCGGACTCGGTGAACGAGGTCGTGATGACCTCGTCACGGGGCATGTCTTTGAGCTCGCCTAGCAGTTCGAAGAGATATGTCTTGTTCACGACAGGATGAGAGCATCAATCCTTAATACCGTCTTCGGTCACGCTGAAGACAGCCTCTCCCTCAGGCATGTTGGGAGAGTCGATGAGCCTTGCGATCCTCTTTCCGGCCTTACC
>JAKSHV010000124.1 GCA_024399225.1 archaeon
TCGAACCCGTCGACTTCGGAGAGGGAGAGCTCTACGTCGACCCCACCGTCACCCCAGAGATCGAGGCAGAGGGCTGGGGAAGGGACCTCATCAGGGCCATCCAGCAGATGAGGAAGAACATGAAGCTCAACGTCGAGGACAACATCTTCTGCGTCGTCAAGGCAGAGGAGCATCTCGTCGGACTCTTCAAGAGCTGGCAGGACCACATCTGCGGAGAGGTGCGTGCAAAGAGCCTCAGCTTCAGCGACGAACCCGCCGGAGAGCGTGTCGACGTCCTCAAGATCAACGGTGTGGACATCACCATCGCCGTTTCCAAGAACTAAACCCTAAAACAGAGGGGCTCCGGCCCCTCATACTTTCTTAATTAAGAACGAGGTGTATGGATGAAGAAGAACGAGATCAACTTCGCTATGGTCGGCTGCGTGTTCGTAACCGCGCTCGTCACCTCCAACATCCTCGCATCCAAGGTCATCCATCTAGGACCTCTCGAAGTCCCCGCCGCGATAGTCGCATACCCCTTCACATTCCTGATGACCGACGTCATCGGTGAGATCTGGGGAAAGGCCCACGCACAGAAGATAGTATACGTCGGAATCATGTGCCAGATCATTTCTCTGGCAATGATCGGAGCCGCCATCTACCTGCCTCCCGCAGACTACATGGCAGGGTACAACGAGGAATACAGGAATGTGCTCGGATCCACGGCAAGGACGGTCTTCGCCTCCCTTGTCGGATTCATGTGCTCCCAAACCTGTGATGTCATCCTGTTCCACAAGCTCAGGGAGTTGTTCACCGACAGGAAATGGCTCAGGAACAACGCATCCACCATGTGTTCGCAGGTCGTCGACTCCGTGGTGTTCGTCACCATCGCCTTCTGGGGAATGGGAATGAACCTGCCTGTGATGATCGTCAGTCAGATCATCGTGAAATGGATCATCGCACTCATAGACACCCCGATATTCTATGCCCTCACCAGGGGAAACAGTCCCGAAAAGACTGTGTGAATACTGTCAATTCACGATTTTTGTTATATACGACATGTGACGTTGTTGAGAATATGGCAAAAGAAAGGCCCATACTTATTGCACTCATCTCCATTCTTGAGATGCTGTCCGGACTTCTCGTCATCGCCGCAGGAGTACTTCTCATGATGGGAATGCTCAACGATGTCGACACCGAAGAACTCCAAGATCTCAAAGACATCGCAGGAATCGTCGGAGGTGGAGTCCTCATCTTCGGAATCATCACCTTCGGTATCGGTTACGGTATGTTCAAGGGATGGAGGATCATGTGGTATCTCGGAGTCATCTTCAACATCCTCGATGTTGTCTTCGGAATCATCTCCCTGACCTTCGTCACCGCAATCATCAGCGCAATCATCCTCTATTACCTCTTCAGGCCCAAGGTCAAGACATTCTTCAGTGTCTGACCCAGATAGAGAAAAACTATTCAAAAAATCCATCCCGCAACAATGCGGGATGGTAAGTTGTTTTTCAGAATTCGGATTTCAGGAATTCAAGAACCCTGTCGACCCCATCGACGGATTCGTCCGCGTCGAACTCCTCGGGGGAGATCCACATGCAGTCTGTGTTCTCGTTGTTGAGTTTTACATCGGTGGTGGATACGCGGTACATGTAGGAGTGGACAACATAGATCGTGTCGGCATACCTTACCATGAATACGGGGGCAGTTGCAGCGGGATATCCCACGGAGATCTGGGTCTCTTCCATTATCTCCCTCCTGGCAGCCTCTTCGGGCGATTCCCCTGCCTCGACATGTCCGGAGACAAGTGACCATTTTCCGGGATAGGTGTGGGATTTCTCAGGCCTGTGGAGCATCAGGAACTTTCCGTCGCAGAGAAGTAGCGAGGAAACGATATCCACCTGTTTCACGTTCTTCAGCTCGATGTAACCCTTGGATCCGTCCACGGCAACCAGGTCACCATCTCTTACGAGAGAGACATCGACATTGTCTACCATGGGCACGGAGGAGATTACAGCACCGGTAGTGACGATGGTCTCGGCGGATTTGTTGACGAGTGCGGCCGGGCAGTGTCCCTGGACCTTGAGGTCGTAGACCACATAGGAACCCACGGTGGAACCTTTTCCGTTGGGGAACAAGAAGACCTTTCCGTCGATGGTTCCGTCACGTACGTTGAACTTACCGGTCTTTCCATCAACACCTCCGAGGAAACTGAATGCCTCCCCGTAGGTGATTGCCTCTCCTTCGGCATATCCGGGAGAGATCGCACGTCCCTTGATTATCATTCTACCACCTTCATGAGGTCGGAGAGCTCTGCGAACTTGACCTTCTGCGAACACAGGGTGGGAAGGTAGTTTCCCGCCTTGGCGGAGTTGGTAGCGGTCCTCTGGAAGGTTCCCTCGATGGGTGCGACGACCATGCAGGTGTCTGCGAGGACAGGTCCGAACTTCTCCATAATAGCAACATCCTCGGGACACTGGGACCTTACGGATTCGGAGGTGCAGAACCAGATCTCCACATCCCTTCTCTTCTTCTCCTTTCCCTTCAGGAGATTCGCGATATCGTGCATCTCCTTGGGGGTGAGATGGGGGCATCCGAGTGCGATAAGCTGGATGTCATCGACGGTGTTGAGTTTGGCATAGGCCTCTTCCCTCTCCTTCTTTCCGATGGTGATGTGCTCCAGACCGGAGATGTCGAAGTTGGAGGCTTCGGGGGTCGCACCCTCGGCATGCCACAGTGCAACGGATCCTGCCGCAGCCATTGCTGCACAAAGGGTCTTTGCATCCTCCACGGTGGGCTTGATACCCCTGAAGTAGGGCACTCCCTTTCCCATCTTCATTCCGACAGCCTGTCCGAGCAGGGAGTAATCGAAGACGGAATCACCCATGTCCTCAACATCGATGACGACAGTGGGCTTCCTGTTCTCATCGAGATGAAGACCGTAGTTGGCGGTCTTTCCGAGGATTGCGGCGGCAAGTGCTCCGGGTCCGCCCTCCCTATTGGTCCTCGCTCCGAGATAAGAGTTTGCGAAGGACAGTGCGGAGGACTCAGCCCATGCGATATGATCTCCCAGCTTGGGGACGTTCTCCCCGATGTAGGGAGTACAGGAACAGGTCTTCTTGATTCCCATCTTTCCGTAGAGGTCGATGATCTGGATCTGCTTCTCGGCGAATTCGGGGGAGATATGCATCTCCTTCCAGCGCTCACGGTCCATTCCGACAGGATTGAGTGTGGAAGGAACGGAAACCTGTGCTCCTCCGGCCACCATATCGCTGAGGTACTTCAGTCCGCCTTCCCCGATGGTCTTGTATGATGCACCGGAAAGGTGTGCAGAAGTAATGTCCACGAGACTGTCAGCACCGTAGATCTTTCCGAGAGCGGTGACCAGCTCCATGGCTTTCTGAGCTCCGGCGCCCTTCTCTCCGTCGAGGATCGCCTGCTCGTCTTTCGTTAGATACATAGTACATCAATCGCACCGTCAGTTATATGGGTTTTCAGCGTAAAACGACGCGATGTACCGCAATTGATGATTTTCCATGTGCCAGATATCTTAAAAACAATCAATGATACAATACGAATTTCGTAGTTCTGAAATTTAGTCTATATTAAACCGAACCAACAATTAAATACTTAATTCAAATTATTTTGAAGTATGGCAAAAATTATCGCCGAGAACTGTGTAGCATGTGGAGCATGCGTTGACGCATGCCCCGAGGGAGCAATCACCGTTGATGACGTTGCAGTCATCGACGCAGCAAAATGTGTCGACTGTGGCGCATGCATCGACGAGTGCCCCTCCGAAGCAATCGAGAACTGAATTAGGTGAGCTAAATGGCAAAGATCATCGCAGAGAACTGTGTCGCTTGCGGTGCATGTGTTGACGCATGCCCCGAGGGAGCAATCACCGTTGACGATGTCGCAGTCATCGACGCAGCAAAATGTGTCGACTGTGGCGCATGCATCGACGAGTGCCCCTCCGAAGCAATCGAGAACTGATTTTAAACTTCACAACTCCGGGTTTTCCCGGAGTCCACTTTTCCTTATTTCTGTTTGTACCCAGGTTTATATGTCCCTTCGTGGATGCTGTTTACGAAGGGTAGCCGTAAGACCTCCTCAACTTGCAAGAACAGCTTAGAGCCTGATTCGACAAAA
>JAKSHV010000125.1 GCA_024399225.1 archaeon
GGATGATGGCATGGTCGATGCCTTCCTGGTTGAGCTCCCATGCGGTGAGCTGCATACCCTGGAGACGGGGGCGGGTCTCGGAAGCATACACGAAGAACTTCTTGCCCGCGTCGTGTGCATTCCTCATGGGGGCGAGTGCGGTTCCCACATCGACGGTTGCGAGTGCACCGGCGTTGCAGTGGGTCATGAGCTTCATTCCGTCCTTGATGAGTTTTCCGCCGTACTCTCCGATGGCGCGACATTTGTTGACGGTGATGTCGGAGTATTCGTCTGCCGCCTTTATGGGGTCGGCACCGTTCTTCAGCCTCTCGTACATCCAGTCGGTGGCGTAGAAGAGGTCGTATGCGGTGGGCCTGGCGGCTTTGATGTGCTTGGCGGCCTCTTCGAGGTTCTCGTTCTTGAGTCCGGCGAGACACATTGCGTAGGCGGCGCTGGCACCGATGCAGGGCGCACCCCTGGTGGTCATGTTCCTGATGGCCTCGGCGACGTCGCGGTAGTCCTCGAAATCGACGATGACGAGCTTGAGGGGGAGTTCCCTCTGGTCGATCATCCTGACTTTGCCGTTCTCGAACCAGATGGCTTTGATATCCTCGGTCTGTCCGTTCTCCATTCTTGCCTTCATAAGGTCACCTTGTTAATGGCCTGCATATAACGCGCAAAATAAAGAATGTGTCGAGTCAGTACTCGGGCGTGAAGGTGAGCAGTGCGCCGTTGCCCAGGACCTCTGCGGAATCCAGACGGAGTTTGACTCCCTCGGGAACAGCCCAGCCGTCTCCGTCTGCGGGGGTGGGTGCGTTCCTGCCGCCGATGATGAGTCCGCCGACGAAAACGGAATACTTGTCGACGAGTTTCTCCCTGAAGAACGATGCGATGACCTCTCCGCCGCCCTCCACGATGATGTTCTCGATGCCCAAGTCCTGTGCCAGGATGTGCATGACCTCAGAGAGGATGATACGGTCGGTTCCGCTGCGGATGACAATCACGTCAGGTCCCCAGTTTTTGGTGCAGTTGAGCGTGGTGACGATGATGGTCTGTGCCCTGTCGTCAAGAACTCTGGCACTTTCGGGGATACGGCCGTTGCTGTCAAGGATGACACGTACGGGATTCTCCTCGAATGTAGCGTTTTTGATGGTGAGATGGGGGTCGTCTGCGATGACGGTTCCGACACCCACGAGAATTGCGTTGTATTTCTTACGGAGGTTCTTGACCCTGGTGATGTCCTCGTCGGAGGAGATCCTGATCTGTTTCCTCTCGGCTCCGGCAAGTTTCCCGTCGGCCGACATTGCGCAGTTGACTAGTACGAAAGGCTTCAGCTTGATGCCCCCGGTGTGACTGAGAAGTGATATCCATCATCCTTCCTCTCGACTCCGAACCTCACATCGAGGAAGGATTCGAGGGTGTCCATCTGGCTCAGGAGGTGCTTGCTGATCCTGGAGACGATGAAGCTGCTCTTTCCATCGGCCATTGCCATGTAGGGAAGGATCTGGTCTGCGGTGTGGATGTCGATGGTGGATCCGGCGGACATCTCCTGGAGGAGGTCGCTTGCCGCATCCAGTCCGGATTGCTGGGGACTGTGGCCCTTGCTGGAGAGTACGTTGCTGGAAAGGAGCCCGTTTTCATATTCTGCCACGAGGACCATTCCGGCTCCTCTGGAGGTGCCTTCGGTCCTGGAGAATTCGATATCGATATCGTACTTGGGGCTGAACACCTTCTTGCAGGCGTCGATCATGTCCTGTCCGATCCTGTCGGAGAGGTGCTGAACGAAGCAGAGTCCGTGTACTCCTTTTAGTTCCCCGAGAGTGTCGAGGTTGAGGGGTTTGATCTTTCCTATGGGGTCGAGGGTCATCTTGACCGCTCCGCCTCCGATGGGGTAGAATCCTCTCTCAACGATGTCGAGTTTCGCATGGATGCCCATCCTTTCCATAAGGGGGAAGAGCACCATGGGGTAGGTGTCTATCGGTGGTGCCCACATGACGTTGGTTCCGCCTTTGAGATTGAGATTGAATGGAACCTTGTAGTTCCTGGCCGCGAGAAGGGTGGCCTGGACAACGAGGCTGATGCTTCCGGCGGTTCCGATGTCCATGTTGATGTCCGCTACCTGTTTGTCGCCGGGCTCCACGAGAAGTTCGGAGGATCCGATGTGGTTTCCGGTCATTTTAGAACCGGTCATCTCGGCGATGGCATTGACCGCGGTGGTGTGCTGTTTTGACAGTCCGTTGGTGGGGCGGTTCTCCCTGATACGCGTGAGACGCGTGGTGGTGCCCGTGAGCGTGGCTAACGCCACTGAGGTGCGGACCATCTGGCCTCCGCCCTCTCCTCTAGAACTGTCGATTTCAAGCACCATGGGAATCGCTATGCCGTCACGTTATTTATGCTATATACCTTTATTAGCGGGACCTACATCGAAAACCTGTGCAACGTCCGTTAAAGAACCGTGATTTCACAGATGTCGCACCGATCCAACGACTCCTCGGAGCATGTTGTTCCATAGAGCCAATTTTTTAATATTGGCTGATTATTGTGGTAACCCAAGGACTTGTGGTCTAGTGGTTATGACGTCGCCCTTACAAGGCGAAGGTCGCCGGTTCGAGCCCGGCCAGGTCCACCATTTTACGCTTCTTCCCTTTCTTTGATTCCGGAACTCTTCTTTTCGGCGGTCCTTGCCTCGCGTTTGTTCTGTGCAAGGTCGTTTCCGCGTACGATCGGAGGTATGGTGGCAAGGATGTCCATGACGCTTGCGAACGGGATCTTGAGCTTCAGAGAGATGGACAGCGGGGACATTCCGGTATCGTTGAGATACACGACCTCGGCCTCGGTGGAGTTGAGTCCGCGGAGAAGACCCAGATTGGTGGTTCTGCTCTCGCTTACCTTGTTCTCGAAGTTGATTTTCTCCACTGCTTTCTCAAAGATCTCCTGGTATTTGGGCTCGGTCAGTTTGGCATTCAGATCGAAGTTGATTCCAAAGCCCCTGCACCAGGATTCGATGTTGATCTCGCCGATGAGTTTTCCGTGGTTGTAAAGGGAAGCGATTCCCTGGCGGTTGTTGAGATAATTGAGTGTGAGTCCTTCCTGGTTGCTCCAGAGGTGGATGATGTTGTTGATTCCTGACGAAGGAGCCCTGGAATCTGCGAAATGGGGCCTACGGGAATCCGTGTACAGGTCGCAGGAGGGGCAGAGGTTCGCACGGCTGTTGGACCTGAGGGTGCGGGTCTTTCCGCATTTGGGGCAGGTGTATGTGAGTTTCTCGGCGTTCCACATGGATGAGTGGCACACAGGACAGTACTTGGGGGCTTCTCCGCTCCTCTGTACCCATTCGGCACCGCAGCGGGTGCAGACGTCCTTGATCACTTCCTTGTTCCATCTGGTAGATTTGCAGCGTGGACATCTGAGAGGCTCTGTGGACCTGGCACTCCAGGAGTATCCGCATCTTAAGCAGTTGTTTGACATACTTCTGTCTCCATCAACAACCGAATTTCGGTAGTTGGATATATGAGCCGATAATATTCAATCAATTATAAACCGTTTATGGGATTAGTCATCCAACTGATAGGGAATTGATACTAAAAATCTACGGATTGAGTGACTTGCCTTCATTCCAGGAGTATCACTCCCTCATCCAAACAAACCAGTCACATAACGTTTGGTCGCTTCCTGTGACGGGGAGTTGAATATGACGTCAGTGCGATGATTCCGTCTTCGAGTTCCGTAGTGTTCTCCTTGAATTCAATGTGTTCGCCTTCTTTTCCGATATTGTCCATGATACCACCGATCGGATAAGTTTGAATTTATCTTCTACTTATCTTCTACTAATTTACAGAAGATAAACTGAAGATAAATGTGGAAACGATCCGTAGCCCGTGTGCCAAGTGGCCGCATTTGCGACCTGTCGTACGGGTTTTATTAGGAAATCTTTCGTCATACTCCGAATATTAAAGTTTGATAGGTGGCTCTTGTTAAATTGCGCCTGCGCAATTATAGAATTTCTTAATTGCGAAAAACGCATTTTACGCAATTAATATTTAAAGAACCAGTTCTGTTCTTGAAATTCTGTAGGCGTTTGTAGTTAAAGTAGTTAGCAAAGTTAGAATAATCAAGTGGACCCAGCCG
>JAKSHV010000126.1 GCA_024399225.1 archaeon
CGATCGCTCACCGTTGGGTGAGGCTGTTTTACGGCCACGGGGACCTATTAACTGCTTCCTACATTTTACCGTAGGGGAGATCTGCACCTATGTGCTATGCCTGACTGCTTATGCAGAGTCTGCTGCCGATGAGACTCATCGTCTCATCCTGATCACTTCGTATGACGGAACACCGCTTTCGACCCGGGGGGTCTTGACTTGTTCCGGTACCGCTCCAACCGAGGGGTTTCCTCGTATGGTCGCTTGTTCACCTTATTCTTTCGAATTTAGTTCAGGTACTTGATAACTTAATTGCACTATCTAATATTTAACCTTTATCTAAAAATATAGACAAAATGCAGACAAAAGGCTGACAGATGTAGACAAACAATGCAAAAATACACTATCCCCACATATAGAGAATAAGAATATGAAATGAAGAACCGGTCAGGCAGGATAAATCCTGCCCTCCCGGAAATGGTTTCAAAGCTTGTCCATCGCAAAGACTGCGATGATCAGGAACGCACCGAGCACAAGCATACCATAGCTTATTGCCCAAATCACAGTATACCACCGTTTCAGTTTCACGGGGTCTTCCATGATCTCTTCTATGCGTTCCCTTAGGGACTTCACTCTGCTGACTCTCCTTTACCTTTGAGGTGTTTGAGACGGGTTGTTTCTTCCCTGGACATCTCTTCGAGACTGAACCTAACGAACCTCTCGGATTCCTTAAGCTCGGGGATGACCTTGAACTCGAGTGCGTTTACACGCCTCTTGGTCTTCTCGATTTCATCCAGCAGCTTCTTCATGGTGGTCTCGATCTCGGCTGCGCGAACAATAGTCTCGAGAAGTTTCTCGAAGGCTGCTGCTGCGTCCTCGATGTAGGCGGAGGTCTCAATGACACCGTAGCCCTTGTTCAGGATGTCGGTGTGGACATTGTCTGCCTCTACCTTGGGGACTACCATTCCCATGATGGATTTGCTACCGAGTTTGACTTCGGGGTGAAGTTTGAGTGCATATGCTGCGCTCTTTACTGCTACCTCTCCGTCAACAGCCCTTGCAATGGTGATTTTCTTCATTGCAAGCTGGAAATCCGAAGCAACGCCTGCACGCATCTGCCTCGCCTTTTCCATGATCTCGAAGAACTCAATCATGAGTCCATCCCTCTTCATTTTGAGGATCTTGTGTCCGGACTGGGACAGTTTGATCCTCCTTTTGAGGTCGAGAAGCACGGAACGGGTCGGAGTAACATCGCGGGCTCCCATCCAAATCACTCCTTCTTGAGGTATTTGTCGATGAAGGCAGGTTTAATCCTGGTAAGCTGCTCTACACCAAGTTCCTTGAAGATCTCCCAAGCGATGTCGAGAGTGGTCTCAATGGAACGGTCCTCATCGATACCCTGGCGGACGACGCGGTCCTCGAACATGTCTGCGAAGTCGAGGTATTTCTTCTGCTCTGCGGAGAGAGAATCTTTACCGACGATTGCGACAAGTCCACGGAGGTCCTTACCTTCTGCATAGGATGCGAAGAGCTGGTCAGAGACGTTGCTGTGGTCCTCACGGGTGTGCTTTGCACCGATACCGTTGGACATCAGCCTGGACAGTGAGCTGGATACGTTTACAGGGGGGTAGATACCGTTCTTGTGGAGATCCATGGAAAGAACGATCTGACCCTCGGTGATGTATCCGGACAGGTCGGGGATGGGGTGGGTGATATCGGCACCAGGCATGGTAAGGATGGGGATCTGGGTAATGGATCCAGCTTTTCCCTTGATCCTTCCTGCACGCTCGTACAGCTGAGCGAGGTCAGTGTACATGTAACCGGGATATCCACGCCTTCCGGGCACCTCTTCACGAGCTGCTCCGATCTGACGCAGTGCTTCACAGTAGTTGGTGATGTCGGTCATGATGACAAGAACCTGCATACCGAGGTCGAATGCCATGTACTCTGCGGTGGTAAGTCCGAGACGAGGAGTTGCGATACGCTCGACAGCAGGGTCGTCTGCAAGGTTGAGGAAGACCACTGCGTTTTTGAGTGCACCGGTCCTCTCGAACTCTTTCATGAACTTCTGCTTCTCTTCGTTGGTGATACCGAGAGCGATGAACACGACAGCGAACTGCTCGTTCTCTCCACGAACTTTTGCCTGCCTTGCGATCTGAAGTGCCAGATCGTTGTGGGGAAGACCTGCTGCGGAGAAGATAGGCAGCTTCTGACCCCTAACGAGGGTGTTCATTCCGTCGATGGTGGAGATACCAGTCTGGATGAATGCGTTAGGAGAGTCCCTTGCCCAGGGGTTGATTGCTGCTCCTGCGATGTCACGGAGATCCTCAGGAACGATGTCTGCTCCTCCATCGAGAGGCTTAGCGGATCCGGAAAGGACCCTACCGAGCATGTCTTTGGAGACGGGCATCCTCATGGTCTCGCCAAGGAACTTGACGGAAGCAGCCCTGTCGATACCGGAGGTACCCTCGAAGATCTGGATGCAGACCATTCCGTTGGCGGAATCAAGAACCTCTCCGTTCTTGATGCTTCCGTCGGAGAGCCTGACGGTAACGAGCTCTTTGTATCCGACGGGTTCCTCGGTCTGAACAAAGACGAGGGGACCCTGGATGTTCTCAATAGTCTTGTACTCTTTAGATACAGTAGCCATTTTCATGCCCCCAGTTTAGCGAACTGCTCGTCCATCTCTTTGTCGACGGCCTCGAGTTCGGAATCTACTGCTGCATCCATCTTAGCCTGCTGGAACCTCTGCTTTGCGGGGAGGGTAGCAATGCTCCTGACGGAGACTCCGCCCTCGAGTGCCTTGTAGGCGAGGTCGGAGAACTTCTTGATCAGGTAGAGCATCTTGTACTGCCTGCTGAGAGGACAGTAACAGTCAACGTCGCTGTATGCGTTCTGCTGGAGATAGATCTCACGGATCATCTTGGCGATCTCGAGAGTTACCTTCTTGTCATCGGACAGAGAGTCGGCTCCGACCATCTGAACGACTTCCTGAAGTGCTCCCTCTTCCTGAAGGACTTTCATTGCCCAGATCTTGAGCTCGGGGAAGTCCTCGGCAACGTTTGCCTTGAACCAGTCAGTAAGCTGTGCATCGTACATGGTGTAGGAAGTCAGCCAGTTGATGGTAGGGAAGTGACGCCTCTCCCTGAGTTTGGTGTCGAGTGCCCAGAAGACACGGACGATACGCAGGGTGTTCTGAGTGACAGGCTCGGAAAGGTCTCCTCCTGCGGGGGAAACTGCTCCGATAACGGAAATGGATCCGTCTGCACCACAGAGGGATTTTCCATAGCAAGCACGCTCGTAGAACTCTGCAAGCCTTCCGGAAAGGTATGCAGGGTATCCCTCTTCTCCGGGCATCTCTTCGAGCCTGGAGGAGATCTCCCTCATTGCCTCTGCCCACCTGGAGGTGGAGTCGGCCATAAGTGCTACGTTGTATCCCATATCCCTGAAGTACTCAGCGATGGTCATTCCAGTGTAAACGGAAGCCTCACGAGCTGCGACAGGCATGTTGGAGGTGTTTGCGATAAGAACGGTCCTCTTCATAAGGGAGTCTCCGGTCCTGGGGTCCTTGAGTTCGGGGAACTCGGTAAGAACCTCGGTCATCTCGTTTCCACGCTCTCCGCATCCGATGTAAACGACGACGTCTGCATCAGAGTATTTTGCGAGAGACTGCTGGGTAACGGTCTTTCCGGTTCCGAATGCTCCGGGGATTGCTGCTGCTCCTCCTTTTGCGAGGGGGAACATGGTGTCGAGAACACGAAGTCCGGTGACCAGAGGTACATCGGGGTTGTATTTCTCTGCAACAGGCCTGGGCTTACGTACGGGCCATTTCTGGATCATGGGGTACTCTACACCGTCAACTTTGACGATGGGTTCCTCAACGGTGAAGGATCCGGCCTGAATTGCTTCGACCTTTCCTTTCTTTGCGTTAGGAGGGAGCATGATCTTGTGAACCATAGGTCCTTCCTGAACGGTACCGACAACAGATCCTGCGGAAACCTCGTCGCCGACTGCGACTGCGGGAGTGAAGTCCCATTTGGTTTCCCTGCTGATTCCAGGTGCGGTTTTTCCACGGCCGATGAAGG
>JAKSHV010000127.1 GCA_024399225.1 archaeon
ATAACGGGCTGGTAGATCAGCTGGAAGATCGCTTGCTTTGCAAGCAAGAAGTCGCGCGTTCAAATCGCGCCCAGTCCACTTCCTTTTTAAAATTTCTCGAATTGCTTCTGCATTTTCTGCGATTTGATTTTTGGATTCTGCTGCCATATTCCCCATGGGATCATGGTTTTGCCGATACTGTTTCGGAAATATGCTGAAAAAAGAAGTGATGCCGGGATTGCTCCCGGCTGGAAAAGGGTTCAGTCGAACTTTCCGACGACTGCTTTGATACGTTTTACACCGGCAGCGACGTTCTCCTGTTTCTGGATCTTGAATCCCTGGAGTTCGCTGGTGTTCTGGACGTGGGGCCCTCCGCAGATCTCGCAGGAGACATCGCCCATAGTGTAGACCTTGACCATCTGTCCGTATTTGCTGTCAAAGACTCCGATGGCGTTCCTTGCCCTTGCCTCTTCGAGGGTCATTTCCTCGCAGACGACGGGGATGGCGGCCTTGATCGCGTCGTTGACGTATTTCTCGAGGGATGCGATCTCCTCGGGGGTCAGCTTGCGGTCGAGGTTGAAGTCGAACCTGAGCCTCTCGGGGGTGATGTTGCTTCCCTTCTGGCGGATGTCCTCGCTGATGAGGTTCCTGAGTGCGGCGTTGAGAAGGTGGGTGGCGGTGTGGAGTTTGGTGGTCTCCTCGGTGTGGTCGGCGAGACCTCCCTTGAAGGTCTGGTTGGTATCCATCCTGGAGGTGTCCTGGTGCTTCTTGAACCTGTTGTTGAAGTCCTCGACATCGACCTCGTAGCCTTTCTCCTCTGCAAGCTCCTTGGTGAGCTCGATGGGGAATCCGAAGGTGTCGAAGAGCTGGAAGACCTTCTCTCCGTTGAGGACCTTGGTCTCTCCCTGCTCTGCGATCATATCGTCGAACTTCCTCATTCCCTTCTTGAGGTTCTTGTGGAACTTCTCCTCCTCTGCGGTGATGGTGTCGTAGATGAGCTGCTCGTTCTCCTTGAGCTCGGGGTATGCGGTGGAGTACTCCCTGATGACGACCTCGGAGACCTCCTTCATGCGGACGCCTTCGATTCCGAGGGTGGACATGTACCTGCTTGCCCTCCTGATGAGACGCCTGAGGATGTATCCTGCACCCATCTTGTGGGGGACGACTCCGTCTGCGATGAGGAAGGTGGATGCCCTGAGGTGGTCGGAGATGACCCTGAAGGCCTTCTTGTCCTCGTCGTATTTCTTGCCGGACATCTCCTCGACCTTTCCGATGATTCCGGTGAAGAGGGGGGTCTCGTAGACGGTCTCGGTTCCGCAGAGGACACGGAGTGCCCTCTCCAGACCCATACCGGTGTCGACGTTCTTCTGCTTCAGAGGGGTGAACTTTCCGTCCTTGTCCTTGAAGTACTGCATGAAGACGTTGTTCCAGATCTCGGTGTAGTATCCGCAGTGGCATCCGGGTCTGCACTCGGGTCCGCAGGGCTTCTTGGTCTGGTCGATGTAGAAGATCTCGGTGTCGGGTCCGCAGGGTCCGGTCTGTCCGGCAGGTCCCCACCAGTTGTCCTCCTTGGGGAGGAAGAAGACGTGGTCTTTTGCGATACCCTGCTCGATCCAGATCTGGGCGGTCTCCTCATCCTTGGGTGCATCCTCGTCTCCGGCGAATGCAGTGACTGCAAGCTGATCGGGGGTGAGTTTGAGGACGTTCCTGAGGAGTTCGTAGCTCCAGGTGATGGATTCTTTCTTGAAATAGTCACCAAGGGACCAGTTTCCGAGCATCTCGAAGAAGGTGAGGTGGCTTGCGTCTCCGACATCCTCGATGTCTCCGGTCCTTACGCACTTCTGGAAGTCGGTGAGCCTGGTTCCTGCGGGGTGCTTCTCTCCGAGGAGATAGGGTACCAGGGGGTGCATTCCTGCGGTGGTGAAAAGGACGGTGGGGTCGTTCTCGGGAATGAGTGAGGCAGACCTGATCTGTGCGTGTCCTTTGGATTTGAAGAAATTGATGTATGCGTCTCTGAGTTCTTGAGCTTCCATGATGATGCTCTCCAATAATTCTGGGATATTATACTCAGATATATACGATGGGGGAATCAGAGGAGGGAGGTGACGGAATCCCTCACGGATCCCGATGAAAGGACGATCCTCTTGCCGCGGTTCTCTATGACGGAACGGGGCATATCTCCTATTTCTCTTATTATAATAATATCACAATCGTCGAGCAGGGTGACGAGCGCCTCGATATGCTCTCTGTGGGACCTTCCGACGGTGGATGTTTCAAGGTCCTTGGGGCGTACCTCGCGGAGCAGTTTCACGTCACCGTTGTCGACTCCGTACACGAGGAATCTTCCTGCGCTACCGAATCCCGCATCGACGGTGGAACCACTATCGCTTGCGACGGCGACCGTGAACTTCTTTCCCTCGTCGAATGTAATCATATTGGGGACATCCTCTACAGGTCCGCAGCCGTCACCGCGCCCGTATCCGCATCCTGCGAATTCGGCGGAACGGTCCTGATCTAGGAGTCCGATGGCATCTGCACGGCATTGCCTGCAATGGCGCATCATACGTGCGTCGAGGGAACATCTGTCCATGAGCTCCTTGCGTTCGGCGGGAGTGGGTCCGTCCCTGTTTTCGAAAACGGTTCCGGGGACGGGAATCAGAGGGAGGATGTTGACGATGTATGCTCCGAGGGATTTCACCTTCTTTACAAGGTCAGGGATGGTGTCGGAGTTGATGCCGGGGACCATGACGATGTTTGCCTTCACAAGCATTCCGAGGTTGGCGCACATCTCGATTCCCTTGAGCTGGTTCTCAAGAAGTATGGTGGCACCTTCGGTCCCTTCGTATTTCTTACCTTTCCACAGTACGAAACGGTAGATGTCGGCACCCACCTCGGGTGTGACCGCATTGATCGTGACGGTGACGAATCTTACTCCAAGTGAGAAAAGACGCTCCGCAGAATCGGGAAGCATCAGTCCGTTGGTGGAAACACAGGGGGTGAGATCAGGAAAACGCTGCTGCACAAGTTCGAGGGTACGGAATGTCTCTTCGTTGGCAAGTGGATCTCCGGGGCCTGCGATACCCACGACCTTGAGGTTTGGTATCTTCTCCTTGACGAACGCGATCTTATCCGCGGCCTGAACAGGCGAGAGTACCTCGCTTGTGACACCGGGGCGTGATTCGTTGCTACAATCGAACTTGCGATTGCAGTAATTGCATTGGATATTGCATTTGGGTGCGACGGGGACATGCATGCGGGCATACTTCTTGTGGGCCTCCTCGTTGTAGCAGGGGTGCGTTTCCAGAACTGCCTTCAGCACATCTTCGTTGTTCACACAGGTGTATCTCGATTCAGGATTAAAGGTTGCCTTATCTCTATATTATAATAGTATAATGCGGGAGTATGCCCTATACAATCGAAGACGATCCGCGTAACATACCCGGACTTATTGCCGGACTCAACAGCAACATGCCTGTTCAGCGTCGTTCACTCATCGATTATATCGAGAACGGAGGAGATACCTTCGCAACCAAAAGCGGAGGTACCTGTTCTTTCGAACGTTCGGGCATCGATTTTCTGGAAAGCGTCTGCACCGAGCAGGAGAAACTTACTCTGAGGCTTCCGATATTCATCACAACCGATCCGAGTTCTGAAACCGGTGGTTGGAAGATCGAGGGAAGAACCGAGGTGGCAGTGATCTCCCGCATACTGAACCGCAGGGTTCACAGCGACGACCATATGTCGATCTATTATGTGGACATCATGACCCTGAAAAAGCAGATGCCAGGTCTTGTTTTCACGATCTTCTCACCTTGATTTGGATTGGTGTAGGAACCCTTTAATAGGAGATGTGTCTACTCGGTTATGCGCGATGCAAGCATCGTGTGGTTCGCAACCAAAAAGCGAATTATCGAAGCAATTTGTGCTCACACGTCGGAAGGCGTCTGGCGAAGGTTTAAATATAACCCAGCTATACGACGATTCCACAGAAGTGTAGCATTACAGCTTCTAATCATGCACCCGAAGAAACACGGTTTCTGTCGGGGAAGAGGTCGAGGTCTC
>JAKSHV010000128.1 GCA_024399225.1 archaeon
ACTGGTCGTTGTTGTGGTAGATCTTGATGCACCTGTCCACGTTCATTTCCTCGTAGGCCTTGTCATGGGCGTAAAGGTAATAGTTGCCGTCGAACACCGTGATCTTTCCTTCGGGCTTGAGCACCCTGTACATCTCCTCATATGCCCTGCGGGGATCGTCGAGGTTCCACAGCACATCACGGGAAACGACGAGGTCGAAGGTGTTGTCCTCGAACTCCAGCTTCTGTGCGTCCATCTTGCGGAACTCCGCGGTGACGCCGCGTTCCCTGCAGTTCTCGGAGGCCTTGTTAACCATATCCTGATTGTAGTCGATACCCATGAGCTCGAATCCGTAGGAAGCAAGCCCCATCTCGAAGAAACCGGGTCCGCATCCTACATCGAGTACCTTCAGTTTTTTACCTGCTGGCACATCCCTCAGGACCTCTGAGATCCATTTGTCCGATCTGCCTGTGGCTAGCTGTTTCTCGACGGAACTGTTGTAGGATTCGACACGACCGCTCCAATGGGTCTCGATCTCTTTCAGGAGTGTCATGGTGTGCACCTAACGAAAAATGTGGGGGCATTGCCCCCTATTAAAGTTTACTGAGCGGCTTCCTTCTTCTCTTCTTCAAGGAGGTCGTACTCGTTGCCGAGCATGTCGTTGGCGATCTCCTCGATGTGCGAATCGAGGCTGTCGCTGTCCTTGAGGATGATGTGGGGCCTCCCCTGCTTCTCGATGATCTCGCTCTCCACTCCGTAGACCTCCCTTATGTTGTCTGCGGTAAGTACTTCCTCGGAAGTACCGTCCGCGTAGACTCCACCTTTGCTGAGGAGGATGATACGGTCTGCGTAGAGGGAGGTGACGTTAAGGTCGTGGCAGATGACGATAACGGAGATCTTCTTGACACGTGCGATGTCACGAAGCATCCTCATAACGAGCATCTGGTACCTAACATCGAGGTTTGCAGTGGGCTCATCGAGCAGGAGAATCTGGGTCTCCTGGGTGCGTCCTCTTGCGATCATGGCCCTCTGGTGCTGACCGGCGGAGAGCTCGTTGAATCCTCTGTTGGAAAGCTCGGTGATACCGAGGAGCTTGATGTTCTCTGCAGCAATCTTCAGATCCTTCTTGGTGAGCACGGCTCCTGCATGGGGCTGTCTCCCCATCAGGACCGTGTCCATTACCGAGAGGGAGAAGGTCGCATCCTCTGAATGGGGGACGAAGCTCATGATTTTGGAAAGTTCCTTGAATGAGGTTTCTGCAACGTCCTTTCCGTCCAGGAGGACCTTTCCGCCTGTAGGTTTCAGGAGTTTGTTTATACAGAACATGAAGGTCGACTTTCCGACCCCGTTCGGTCCGAGGATGCAGGTAAGCTCGGACTGGTTGATGTCCAGGTTGATGTCCTTGAAGATGTTGATGTCGCCGTAACTGAATTCCAAATCTCTAACTTCGATCTTCATGTTCACCACGAATCCTTCCTTTGCCTCATGATCAGGAAGAGGAACAGAGGTCCTCCGAACAGGGCGGTCACGATACCGATGTGGACCGGAGTGGGTGTGAACAGCTTGGCCAGGATATCGCAGACGACCATCAGGGTAGCTCCGGTAAGCATCGATCCCGGGATGAGGAACTTGTTGTCCGATCCGATGATGATGCGGGCCATATGGGGTCCGACAAGTCCGACGAATCCGATGATCCCGGTGAAACTTACGATACCTGCCGCAACGAGGGAGATGACCACCAGGATCATGATACGCATCTTCTCGACGTTGATCCCGAGGGTCTTCGCATAGTTGTCTCCGGAGTTCATCGCGTTGAGGTACTTTGCGAGGATGGTGAGGACCGCGGCACCGATGAACGCGAAGGCAGCCATGATGAAGAAATTGTCCCAGCTTGCCTTGTTGAGGGTACCTACGCTCCATTCGTATGCGGTGGCGGTGGTGGTCTCGTCGGAAATGACCATCATGTAGGACTGCAGTGCGTTGAAGATGTACATGACCGCGATTCCTGCGAGGATGATCATGGATGCGGACGCCTTCTTGAATGTGGAAAGTACCAGGATGACCGCCGCCGGTACGAGGGAGAATATGAATGCGTTGATGACGATCCCGTACTGTCCGGGAATGAGTGCGAATCCGGTGCAGATGGCGAGAACCGCTCCGAACCCTGCTCCGGAGGAGATACCGGTGGTGTAGGGGTCGGCGAGAGGGTTCTTCATCATGCTCTGCATCGCCGCTCCCGCGGCACCGAGACCGACTCCGATCGCGATCGCACAGAGCAGACGGGGCATACGGTCGTTCCAGACGATGTTCATGTCGAGACTGGTCATACCTGCGCCCCAGTTCAGTAAATGCTTGAAAATGACCTCGTAGACACGGCCGAAGGAGATGTCGTAGGATCCGATACCCATACCGATCCCCGCGGCTACGACGAGGATCGCAAGGTAGACGATCAATCCGATGATTTTCTTCAGACGTGCCTTGTTGTAGGTGTGGATGACGTTCTCCACATCCATATCAGTTGATACAGGCGCTTCCTTGTTCGATGACATAATAATCACGGGGTAAGACCCGGGTTTCCCCAGGTCTTTTGTTAAAACGATCAGTGTTTCTTCACGATGAATATCGCAACACCGAGTATTGCGAGGATTGCAACGGCTCCGATCGCGATATATTTCATGTCGATGTCGAACCCGTCGTCTCCGTTGGGGTCCTTGTCGAAGACCATGGGCTTGTCAACGGGACTGCAGACATTGGAGATATCGAAGGAGATGTCGGTACGGGCATCCCATCCCATGAGCTTGAGATATTCTCCATAGACCTGTTCCATGGCGTATGCGGAGAGCGCGGTGCTGTTGGGCATGAAGACCTGTGCATAGTAGAGCATCTGTACGATGTAGGGGGCTCCGTTGAGCGCCCAGGTCATTCCGTAGAACTTGCAGTCCTTCTGCACATATCCGTTGAAGATATCGTAAGCGCTCTTGATCTCTTCGGAAACCTTCGCATCGGGTGCGGTGTAGCTGTTGAAGGTCATGGAGATGATGACATCGACATCCTTGCAGTAGGTTGCCGCTTCCTCCATGGAGAATGTGACACCGGAAGAGGTACCGAATCTGGCCGCGATGTTGTTCGCTCCGGCGAGAACGGTGTTCTCCATGTCTCCGGAACCGATGCCGCGGGTGGTGTGGCCGTCCCTCTTCCAGTGGTCACCGTTCGTGTATATGCAGAGTGCCTTGAGCCTGTCCTTCTCCGCGATCTTCGAGGATTCGGCGGTGATGAGGTCGAGGTATTTGTGGGCCCAGGTTCCGTATGCGAGTGCCTGGTCCCAGCAGGTTCCGCCGGTGGCGGGGTTTCCTACTCCGGAGAAGAGGTATCCCGTGGTGAGAAGTCCCTCGATGGTGGATCCCTCCCAGGTTCCGAAACGGACGACCTGGTAATCCTTCACTGCAGCCCAGGACTCGAGATCGGTGAGATAGTTATTGACGGTTCCAAGGCAGATGACGAGGCATGTATCAGGATCGTTCATGTACTTGGACTGGAGGGTTCCGAAGTTCTCGGAGGAGAGGTCTTTGAGAACACCGACGTCCTCTATGGAACCGTAGATTCCCTTGGAGACGCCGAACTCGGCCTCTTTGTAGGGTCCGCTGTCCATTCCAACGAGCTTGACGTTGTCACCGCTGTTGGCGAGGATGGTGGTGCTCCTTACGACACACCTGTGGAGTGCGACCATGTTGATGTTCTTGTAGATCTTGAAATCACAGATCTTTCCATCGACATTGTAGTAATAGACATGGGTTGCAGTTCCATCGATCATGCTCTGGACGAAGGTCTTGTCTTCGGCGGTGATGGCGTTGTCGTGATTTGCATCGCACATGGGTGCGGTTTTCACATCTTTTCCGATGTTTGCGTCGATCACAGTGATATCGTTTGCATCGATGTCCATGTCACCATCTGCGTTTCCAAGGACCCACATCTTGGCGTCCGTGTAGGTTGCAGGGGTGGAGAAGATACATGAAGGTCCGGTTGACTGGGTTGTGG
>JAKSHV010000129.1 GCA_024399225.1 archaeon
GAAAGGGAGAACTTATCTCCATCGTAGGTCCTTCCGGATGCGGAAAGACCACCATCCTCAGGTGCATCGCAGGACTCCTGCAGCCCACCAGCGGATCCGTCAAGATCGGTGACAAGCTCTGCACCTCCCCCGGTTCCGACCGCGGTATGGTCTTCCAGGATTTCGCACTCTTCCCGTGGAGGTCCGTCCTCCAGAACGTCGAGTTCGGAATGGAGGTCGCAGGCGTACCCAAGGACGAGCGCCGTGAGCGTGCACTCAAGTACATCAAGGCAGTCGGACTCGAGAAGTTCGCCAACTCCCGTATCCACGAGCTTTCCGGAGGTATGAAGCAGCGTGTCGGTATCGCCCGTGCACTCGTCATGCACCCTGCAGTCATCCTGATGGATGAGCCCTTCGGAGCACTCGATGCACAGACCAGGAACATCATGCAGGACATGCTCGTCAAGATCGTCGAGCACAGTGCCAGGACCATCCTGTTCGTCACCCACTCCGTCGATGAGGCACTCTACCTCTCCGACCGTGTCGTCATCCTCAGCAAGAGGCCTTCCACCATCCACAAGATCGTGGAGGTTCCGTGGCCCAGGCCCAGGGACCGTACCAACCCCGAGTTCACCGCCATGAGGAAAGAGATCCTCGGTTACCTCGAGGAACAGAACGTCATGGAGTGACGTCAAACTTTGAGTGGGGTTATCCCACTCACAATTTTTTACACCTGTTTATATATCCATTTTGCCTACATCCGAATGATATAGGTTCGTGTTTCGATGTTCACAAGGTTCTTTACCAGGCGTGAATGGTTTTTGCTTGCATTAGGTGCAGCCCTAATCATATGCCAGGTCTACATGGATATCGCAATCCCGGACTACATGAGCAAGATCACCGATGCATTCCTCCTTGAGGCCCAGGACAAGGTAATGCAGTACGGTGTCGAGATGATCGCAGCCGCATTCCTGAGTCTGATATTCTCGCTTCTGGTCGGATATGTTCTGGCGGTTCTCGCGGCATCCACCGGAAAGAACATGCGCCTAGCGCAGTTCGACAGAGTACAGTCCTATGCGATGGAGGACATAAACAGGTTCTCCGCGGCAAGTCTAATCACACGTTCCACCAACGACATTACGCAGATCCAGAACTTCATCGCAAGGGGTCTGCAGATGGCCATCAAGTCCCCCATCCTTGCGGTATGGGCACTTTCCCGTATGTACGGAAGTTCCTTCGTCTACAGTGGTGCGATCGCATGGACTGAGGTAACGATAGCAGGACTTCTAATTGTCTTTGTAGTCATGCTGACCTCCATCGGAATTTCGATGCCCCTCTTCAAGAAGATCCAGTGGCTTACCGACGGAGTGAACCGTTCCATCAGGGAGAACCTCGACGGTATCCGCGTCATCCGTGCGTATAATGCGGAACCCTATCAGGAAGGCAAGTTCGACAAGGCCAACGAGGACCTTCTCAACAACAACCTTGGAACCGTCAAGTACATGGCCTACGCCTTCCCGGTAGCACAATCGGTGATGAACTTTGTCACACTGGCTATTTACTGGATCGGTGCGGGAATCATCATGAGCCTCGATGTGGTGGACACCCAGAAACTCGCATACTCAGATATGATCGTGTTTACATCCTACGCGATGCTCGTCCTGAACTCCTGTCTTGGATTCATCGGAATCTTCCGTATGCTTCCCCGCGCAATGGTCGGAATGAAGCGTATCGAGGAAGTAGTGGACACCGAACCTTCCATCGTCGACGGAACCGTAACAGACGGAGAGGAAGGAATCAAAGGGGCCATCGAGTTCAGGAACGTATCCTTCACCTATCCCGGAACCGAGAGGAAGATCCTCGAAGACATCTCCTTCAAGGTCGAACCCGGAAAGACATTTGCGATCATCGGATCCACGGGATCCGGAAAAACAACTCTCGTGAACCTTATGGCAAGGTTCTACGACACCACCTCCGGAGACGTCTATGTCGACGGAGTCAACGTCAGGGACTTCAGCATCAAGGCCCTCCATCTCAAACTCGGATACGTTCCCCAGCAGGCGATCATCTTCTCGGGTTCCGTGGAGATGAACGTGAACTTCGGACACGGTTCCGAATCACGTACCGAAGAAGATGTGAAAAGGGCACTCAGGATCGCTCAGGCCGAGGACTTCGTCACACATATGCCAGACGGTATGGATTCGCACATCTCTCAGCACGGAAGGAACATCTCCGGCGGACAGAAGCAGAGGGTCTCTATCGCTCGTGCGGTGTGCAGGGAACCTGAGATCTACATCCTCGACGACACCTTCTCCGCATTGGATTTCAAGACCGACAAGGCACTACGCGAGAGTCTCAGGAAGGAGACCTCCGGAAGCACCGTGGTCATCGTCGCACAGAGGATCGGTACCATCATGGATGCCGACGAGATCATAGTCCTCGATGAAGGACGCATAGTGGGAAAAGGAAAACACCGCGAACTCCTGAAGACCTGTCCCATCTACTTCGACATCGCAAGATCACAGCTGACCGAGGAGGAACTGCAGTGACCGATACTCCTCAGCAGACCGATAAGAAGCCCGAGAGCAAGGGCGGAAAATTGTCCCAGGGGAAGGATAAGCGTGCACCCGGGCCCCCCTGGGCACGTGCGGAGAAACCCCGCAATTTCACCAAGGCCATCCGTGACCTGTTCAAGTACATCGGAAAATACCGTTACACCATCTACCTCGGAGTAGGACTTTCTATCATCGGTGCCCTGCTCTCGATTGTCGGACCTCAGTTCCTGAGAGAGATGTCCGACCTTATCTTCGAAGGTATAGAATCCGGCACCATGAACATGGATGCGATCACGACTCTGGGTCTTATCATACTCGCGGTCTATTCGGGAAGTCTGGTGCTTCGTATAGCGGCGCATCTGCTCATTCGCGCCGTGTCGGAAAGGATCGCGTATGTGTTGCGTAGGGACCTCGCATACAAGGTCGACCAGCTGCCGTTGAACTATTATGACAACAGCAGCACCGGGGACATCATGAGCCGTCTCACCAACGATGCCGATACCATCGGGGATTCCTGCGGACACAGCATCAGCATGCTACTCACCGCGGCAACCATGTTTGCCGGTTGTGTGGCGATGATGTTCTTCACAAATCCCATCCTCGCCGCCGTATCAGTAATTCCCGCCATTGTGGGATTCATCATCATGAGGGTCATCATCTCCAGCACCCACAAGTACTATGTCAAGTGGGCGAGGAACCTCGGTGCCATGAACGGACATGTCGAGGAGGTCTACTACGGCCACGACATCATCAACGCCTATAACGGGGAGGAGCAGTCCAGGGAGAAGTTCGTGAAGATCAACCAGGACCTTTACGAGAGCACCTTCAAGACCAGGTTCATCACCGGAACCATGCCCCAGCTGATGGGATTCGTCGGAAACTTCAGCTACGTCATCGTCTGTGTCGTGGGTTCCATGCTTGTCATCAAGGGTGACATCACCTACGGTGTCATCGTCGCCTTCATCGTCTATGTGAGGATGTTCAACCAGCCTCTCCTGCAGATGTCCGATGCGCTTGCATCGATGCAGTCTCTTGCCGCATCCTCCGAACGTGTGTTCGACCTTCTCAACGCACCTACGCTTGAGGATGAATCCCACAAGAAGCTCGTCGTGAAAGAGGTCAAGGGTGCCGTCAGATTCGATGACGTGACCTTCAGCTACATCGAGGGAAATGAGATCATCCATCATTTCACACTCGACGTAAAGCCAGGGGAGAAGATCGCCATCGTGGGTCCTACAGGTGCCGGAAAGACCACCGTGGTAAACCTCCTTATGAGGTTCTACGAGGTTGACAGCGGAGACATCCTCATCGACGGCGTATCCACCAAGGACCTAAGGAGGGAACAGGTCCACTCCATGTTCTCCATGGTGCTGCAGGACACATGGCTGTTCAACGGCACCATCCGTGAGAACCTCAGGTTCAACAACC
>JAKSHV010000013.1 GCA_024399225.1 archaeon
ATGTGTCGTTGCAATCGTCGCCGGCAGGAAGCAGGCAGCATAAACAGATTAACCGGGGGGGTTCGCCCCCTCTCAAACCCTTTCCTTTTCACTTTTAGTTTTCTAGAGTATTGAGATATCGGCGACTAATCCTTCTCATAGAGTTCGTCCTATCAATGTGGTTACAGGTATGGGATCCCATCGTTCCGACAACATGTCCCAGAGGTCTCCATAACGGACGATTTCTGTAGTGTCCCATCTATGTGTATGTTCCAGTGTAAATTGCATACAGGCGTCTGTAAACTGCAAGGGGGAGAAGGTTAGGTTCCCTTATTATCCATTGATTCCAATGAGTGCAAAAAGGAAGGTGGGTCCGGTCTCCCGGGCCCTTTTGTTTGAATGGTTTACCTGAAGGCAGAGTCCTCTCCGATGTATTTCTTGGGGAGGATGTAGAGTTCTCCGTCACGGTCGAGACCGACGGAGGAACTGACTTCGTAGACCTCTTTGATGAGATCCTCGGTGATGATCTTCTTGGGATCTCCGACCGCCACGAGCTTACCTTTCTTCATGATGACACAGAGATCGCAGTACCTTGCCATGAGGGAGATGTCGTGCTCTGCAACAAGGATGGTCATATCCTTCTTGACCATGGCACGAAGGTACTCCATGACATTGAGCTTGTATTTCATGTCAAGGTGGGAGGTGGGTTCGTCGACCAGCATCAGACGGGGTTCCTGGACGTATGCCTTGGCGATGAGGACACGCTGCATCTCTCCGCTGGAGAGCATGTTTAACTGTTTGTCCATCAGGTGGTGGACACCGAACTTCTTCATGGTGTCCATGACCATGGATTCGTCCTCGTTGGTCTCCCACCACATGTTCTTGAGGTAGGGGTAACGTCCCAGCATGACGGTCTCGAACACGGTGAGACCGAAACTGTTGCGGAGCTCCGCAGGAACGTTGGAGACCTTCTTGGCGATCTCACCGACGGTCTTTCCCTTCACGGATTCACCGTCGATGAGGATGTCACCGCCCTGGAATTCGTGCATCCTGTTGATGCACCTCATCATGGTGGTCTTACCGCATCCGTTGTGTCCGATCAGTCCCACCAGTTTGCCCGAGGGGATCGAGAAGGACACGTCGTCCACCGCATGGTGGCCGTCGTCGTAGTACTTGCTCAGGTGGCGGACCTCTAACAGAGGGGTTCCGCTCGAATTCTGTTGAATAGTAGGTTCATCCACTGTACATCCTTCCTTTCTTGATGAGGAGGTATGCGAATACAGGCACACCAATGATTGTAGTAATTGCTCCGACAGGGAGTTCCGTGGGGATCATCAGCATCTTCGCCATGAGATCCGCGAAGAGCATCAGTGCACCACCCATCATGATTGACGAGGGCAGTACCAACCTATGGTCTCCGCCCAGGATCATACGGGCAAGGTGGGGGATGACCATTCCGACGAATCCGATGATACCGACGAATGCTACGCACACGGAGGTGAGGACGGAGGCGAGGATGAGCATCCACCTGTTGAACTTCCTTACGTTGAGACCCATCTGCTTGGCCTGGTCCTCACCGAGGAGGACGAGGTTGAGTTCTTTTGCCCAGAACATGGGGACGAGCGACAGGAAGATCGCAGGGAAGAAGATGATCCATACGGTGTTCCAGCTGACGTTGGCGAAGCTACCGAAGAGCCAGGACATGGCACTTGCGAGCTTGCTGTTGTCGGAGGTGACGAGGAGCATGGTCTGCACCGCACCGAACACGAGTCCGATGATGACTCCTGCGAGGACATAGTTGGTGGAGGATCCTCCGGCCTTCTCTGCGATGAGCAGGGTGAGTCCGAATGCGATGAGTCCTCCCATGACCGCGAGGATGGGGATGGTGAAGTTGCTGCTTGAAAGCAGTCCGAAGAAGGTGAAGTTGGCCGAGATGGCGGCAACTGCGAAGGTACCTGCTCCGGAGGAGACTCCCATGATGTAGGGGTCGACCAAGGGGTTGCGGATGATGGCCTGGTAGACGCATCCTGCGACGGAGAGTCCGATACCTACCGCAAGGGTGGCGATGGCCCTGGGGAGCCTGGATTCATAGACGATGATCTCCTGGAAGGTAAGGTCCTGTCCGTGTTTGTTGACGGCGGAGACGAGTGCGGAGAGTGCATCGGGCAGGGACAGGGTCGCTGTGGGTCCGATGGCAAGGCTGCACAGGAACATGATGAAGGTCACGGTGAGTCCGATGGTACATACGATGAGAAGCTTCAGCTTGTTGCGCCTGACCTTGGAGTCGGTGGTCTCGAGCTTGATCTTCTGTCTGATGTATGCGAACACGGGCATCTCCTGGGTTTTCTTGATGTAGATCAGGTATCCGATGACAGCCACTGCGATAATCGCCACAATGATCACGGGGATGAGCCACATGAGGTCGTCGGATGCGGGTGTGGAGGGATATCCTCCGTTGAACAGGTCTCCGGGAGCCATGGTGGGCAGCGAGGATGCGGCACCGAAGCACATTCCGAAGAGAGGTGTACCGTCACTGGAGACGGATGCCATGGATCCTGTGAAGGATGACCATTTCTCGGAATCGGCGGAGCATTTGTTCCATTTGAGGTCGCTGGTCTCGTTCATTCCGAAGAATGTGTAGCTCTCGTTGCTCTCGGTGAAGGGGATGCTGTTCGCCACGAGTGCGTCCTTGAACGCCTCGCTGAGGTTCCTGTCCTTGCCGTTGATGACAAGGTATGCTCCGAGCGGGGACTGGATAAGGAACCTGGTTCCCTCGTCGGATTTGACAAGGGGCTTCATCTCGGCGGGAGAGGGGGTGTTGCCGGGCACAGTGACTGTGGTACCGTCGGTGACGGAATATAAGACAAGGATTCCCTGGCACTCGTCTGCGTATAGCTTGTCGATGAGTTCGGAGGAGAGCTGCCATTCGGAAGATCCGCTGTTCCAGACGCAGATGTTCCACATCGCATAGTGGGTCTCATCGATCTGGTTGAAGGACAGTCCGAACATGGTCGCGATTCCGGTGGGTTTCTCCGAACCCCCGGAGTAGACGACGGTCTTGGAGTAGTTGTAGCCGTCGATGGCGGCCTTCAATGCGTTGCTGACCATCATTCCGTTTCCGGTGACGGTGGTGTAGAATCCGCTGCCGTCGGCGATGACGAACGATACGTCCGCATCCTTGTGGGTGGGCTCGGGGGGATCGGGTCCCGGGGGTACAGGTCCGGGAGGAACGGGGGAGTCCACCAGACTTCCCTTGATGAACATCGCACCAGCATCGGTGGATGCAACGGTGTAGGGTCCGGCGACGAGAGTGCATCCCATGGAGTACTGCTCGGTGTTCGCGCTCTTCTTGAAGGATGCGACGAGTTTTCCGTCGGTGTCGAAAACGGACAGCTTTCCCTTGGAATCGTAATCGGTTCCGTAGAGGTGTGCGTTGTTGACGAGGGTGAGTCCTCCGTGGATCTCGGTGACGGATCCCACGGTGTCGTAGTTTCCGTTGGAGTAGATCTTGTAGAGGGTGTCGTCTCCGAGGGCGTACACGAACTTGCCCGAGTAGTCGGGGGTCAGGTAGTTGTTCTGGATGGCGAGGTCCTTGAGGTCCTTGATGTAGGTGAGCGCATTGGTGGTGCTGTTGTATTTCAGCACGGCGCTTCCCCAGTAGTTGCTGCTCATTCCCAGTCCGTCGCTGTAGGAGACATAGATTGTGCTTCCGATGACGGTGGGGGTGCCGACACGTCCTCCGGGTTTGCTGGGGTTGGAGGAGGTGTAGAGTGCGAGGCTGGCAAGTTTGCTTCCGTCGCTCTCGTCGAGGATGTAGATCTTTCCGTCGCAGGCTCCGATGTAGATGCGGTCATCGACGACGGTGATGGGTACGGAGGGGTAGACTGCAGCTCCGATGTCGGTCTTCCAGACCTCGTCGAGGTCGGGGGTGAGACAGGCGACCTGTCCGCCGCTGCTGGCGACGAAGAGATGGCCTGCATCGTAGACCATGGTTCCTGCTCCGACCATGACGGTGGAGGCGGTGGAGGGGATCTTGGTGTCGATGGTATAGGTGTGGGTGACGGTTCCCGCATCGGTTCCGGTGATAGGTACGCACCTGATCACTCCGCTGGCGGCGGAGAAGTATGCATTACCGTTGTAGATCACTCCGGTGGAGAGGGCGTAACCCATGAGTCCGTAGTCGGTGCCCCAGACCTTGTTTCCCTCTTCGTCGAAGCACAGCATGTGGCATTTCTTACTGGCACCTGCATAGTCCGCGCTGTGGACGATGAAGTATCCGTCAGCATAGAGGACGGTGGAGTAGCATGAGGGGAGGGTGTCGTTGTCGTAGTATTCGAAGTCGATTGCTGCAGCCTCGGTGGAGGGCTGGTAGTTGATGACGGAACCGGTGTTGGCGGCATCGGCACGGATCATGGTCCAGGCATTCATGTGTGCAGGAGTGACCGTGGGGACAATGTCTGCGGGGTAGAATCCGATCGCGATGTACTTTCCGGAGCTGTATGCAGCTGATCCAGAATATGCGGTCTTGGTCCAGGATGTGCCGTATTCGTAGTAGTTCCACTTGTTCTCTGTGGTTCCGATGGTGTAGGTTGTCTTTCCGTTGACGGAGATGTTTCCTCCGTCGTCGGAGAAGGTGAATCCGGTGGATGTGCATGCGGATTGCAGTACCTTTCCGACGGTCTCGCCGGTTCCTTCGGCCCAGTCTGTCTGTCCGTTCCCAAATTCGAGACGGACCTTGTTTTCCGCACTCTCGGGTTCGTCGGCATCGACGACGGCGGATTGGAACACCGCCAGACACGATACCATGACGACCGCCAGTGCGATCAGTAGTTTCTTGTTCATTTATGCCGCCTCATAGCTCCTTGCTGTAGGTTATGTAATCAGTATAGTCATCCCCGACGTACTTGGGGACGTGGATGACCTCCGAGAAGTAGTCCTCATGGAACATCCTTCCGAGGAATTCCGTCAACTGTGCCAGACGGGTGGATGGTCTGGACATCATATCTCCTGCCGAATCACCGACAAGGTAGACGTCACCGTTCTTGTAGGCGTCTGTCGCCTTCCACTCATTGGGAAGGTTAGCCATCATCGTGTTATACTTGTCCTCGGAGACACCGAAGGCGCTGATGACGATGATGTACTGCGGATTGCCCTGAACGATGGATTCGGAGGTGATCTGCCTCCATCCGTCCACGGTCTCGGCGATCGAGGGGTTCTTGGATTTGTCAAAAGTGTTGACCGCTCCGGCCTTTCCGTAGATGTCGGAGACGTAGGTGTTGATTCCCGCCACCCAGGGTGCCTTGTCATCGGAAAGTGCGACCATGATGCTGGGGTGGTTGATGACGTTCTGCAGGGTGGCCGCGGTGGTCTCGACCTGTTCCTTCAGCTCCAAGGTCACGCTCTTGGCCTTGGCGGTATCGCCGATGGCTACGCCGCACATGTAGGTGTTGTCGTACACGGTCTGAAGGTCCTCTCCGTCACCGGTGATGAGGACGTTGATTCCGACAGCCCTGAGTTTCTCCGCGGTCTTGATGTGTCCGTTCTGACTTGAGATGCCGATGACCAGGTCGGGGTGGAGCTGGACGATGATCTCGAAGTTGGGGGAGGTGTAGCTTCCTACCTCGGTGATGATACCTTTGTCCCTCTTCTGCTGGATGGAGATGGGGTAGTTGCTGTACCTGTCGGTTCCGATGATCTTGTCCTCGTATCCGAGTTCGCAGACGGTCTCGGTACAGGAAGGTGCCAGACACACGATGGTCTGAGCAGCCTTGAGTCCGTAGTAACTGACTCCGGTGGCATCCACGGTGACGGTGGGTGTTTTTCCTTCCTCGCAGAGTCCCCAGGAAACAGATGCCTCGGCAGAGATCTTCACTTCGTCAGGGTTACCGTTGTATTTCTCCCAGACCCAGTGGGTATCGGATTGCACAAGAAGGTATAGTCCCCAGGTACGGTGATCCCCTACATCGGGGAGTCCGTTGACGGTCTTGACCGACCCATCGGGATTGTATTCGACAGTGTATCCGAGATCGGAACACATGGAGACCAGGGCCTCGGACGCGTTCGAGTCCTTATCAGCTAGACCTCCCACGATATTGTAGTCTCCGAAGTCTATGGTGATAGTGTCGTTGTCCTTCATAGGGGGCTCATGGGTGAGATAGAGACCCAGAGAGATACCGGTGACCACCAGTGCTAGGGAAACAATCAGCTTGATGTGGATAAGTTTCATCATTTCGCCAACGTAAGTTTTACTAATAATCCAACACATTATCAGATGTTATAAACATTCTTTAAAACATGTACAAATATGGACATTTGTCAAAAGTATCCTATGTCCAGTTGGTTGTTATAATGAACAAATTCGGCAACCAATGTATATAGTCAGGTAGCGTTACTGACTCGTTATCATGCAGATCGAACCCAGGAAGGAACTAGCCAATCTCCCGCCCACCGTCCACGGCGGACAGGCATGGAGACTGGAGAACGTGGAGGACTACAGTCAGAACCTCAATCCCCTCGGACCTCCTCCCGGAATGGAAGATCTCATCGCCAAGGCGGTGTCCGGAACAGGTCACTACCCCGATGCCGACTGTCTCGAGCTCAGGAAGAAGATCGCGAAGCACTACAAGATCAAACCCGAGAACGTAGCAATGGGTGCCGGTTCATCCGAGATCATCCGCAACTTCCCCTTCGCATTTATCAATCCCGGCGATTCGGTGCTTCTCCCCTCACCCTCTTTCGCCGAGTACACCCAGCAGTGCAAACTTGCCGGCGCCAAGATCGATTATCTCCCTCTCAGCCCCGAGAACGACTTCTACATCGACACCGATGAACTGTTCGGTATCCTCAGGTCCAAGCCCTACAAGGCGCTTTACATCTGCAATCCCAACAATCCCACCGGACGCGTGGAGGGCAGGAAGAAACTCCTCGAGATCGTGAAATTCTGCGAGGAGATCGGAACCATGGTGTTCCTTGACGAGACACTTCTGGCACTGTGTGCGGATGCAAGCACCACGACCCTCATCCCCTATGTCGACGACTTCACCAACCTGCTCATCGCGGAATCCTACACCAAGTCGTTCGCCATCCCCGGGGTCAGGGTGGGATACGGAATCTCCAATCCCGCGATCATCGCCGAGCTCGACAAGGTCAGGCTCCCCTGGAACGTCGGAACCGTAGAGCAGGCCATCGCCGGCCACCTTATCGAGTACGAGATGGACTACGTCTCCGATGCAGCCTTCGAACTCAGGAAGGAGGCAGCCACCATGAAGGCGGCCCTGGATGACATCGGATTCCCCGTCGGTGCGGTCTGTGATTCTTTCTTCTATTTCGTCTCACTTGAGAGTCTGGGCATCACCGGAAAGGAGATGGTGGAGCTCATGCTCAGGAACGGAATCATGGTGCGTGACTGCGCATCCTTCGGCCCCCAGTTCGAGAACTACATACGCTTCTGCGTCAAGGACAGGAAACGCAACAGCCGCTTCGTCGATGCGATGGAGCAGGCCCTGAAATCACTCGGTGTTTGATTTATGCAGTTGTGGATCGATGCGGTGCTGATAGCCGTCCTGGCGATGGTGTTCGACAGGTATCTCGGCGACCCCTCCAACAAGTACCATCCCCTCAGATGGATGGGAAACCTCCTGATGGCGATAGACAACAGGGTGAAGAAGAGGCAGTCATACCGCGCGGTCCTGATGGGATTCCTCTCCTATCTGTTCGTGTTCATCGTCTTCGGCGGCGTCGCGATCCTCATCACCGGAGGCGTACGCCACTTCCTCGGAGGTGTCGGTTCCTTCGATGTCGCCGGGATCGGATGCAGCGTCGGCGAGATCGTTTGGATTCTCGTGACCGCATACCTTACCAAGATAACCTTCGCACTTTTTGCATTCAGGAAGTTCTGTGCCCCCATCGAGGTCGATCTCGAGAACGGTGACCTGGAGGCCGCCGCCGACAAGACCCAGATGATGGTGAACAGGAAGATGAAGGGCATGGATCTGCCCCACATCACCTCCTCCTGCTGCGAGACCATTTCCGAGAACCTGGTCGACAGTGTGCTGTCTCCGTTGATGTACTTCGGACTGCTTGGCCTTCCCGGTGCGGTGGCATTCAGCTGTGCCAACCTCATGGATGCCATGTGGGGACGTCTCAACGAGAAGTACAAGGACATAGGACATTTCCCCGCAAGGTGGGACGACGTCCTGGGATTCATCCCCTCCAGGCTCGCACCCTTCTTCGTCGGATTCGCCGGACTGTTCATGCGCTTCGAGAACAGGAAGAGTGCCGTGAAGGCCGCCATCGCGGAGCACAAGAAGACCCCCAGCCCCAACAGCGGATGGCCGATGACCGCCACAGCCGCGGCGATGGGAATATCCTTCGAGAAGGAGGGAGTCTATGTCATGGGCGAAGGTCCCCTCCCCACCATCAAGGACATCAGGAGATGCTATCACCTGATCGAGCTCGCCTCCATCATCTTCATGATCGTGGTCACCCTGCCCCTCGTGGCACTTCTGGGAATCCACGTTCAGATTATATTCGAGGACTTCATTTACGGACTCATTGGTGTAATCTGATGAAGTACGTAAAATGCACCGAGGTCCACGAAGAGGACAACTTCGAGGCCACGGCAGTTATCCGTTTCACAGAAAAGATGGAAATTCTGAGCAGCGCCCCCTACAACGGCGGCAGTCACGTCACGGACACCGTGTTCATAATGCAGGTGCCCCACGACTTCAGCTGCATGGACTACATTTCCGTTCTGAAGAACAAGATCAAACAGTATTCGCTTCCCGACGATGCGGTGGGATTCATGACCTCCGCCGAGGTGAGGTATGTGTTCTCCAAGTCCGAGGACACCGTCGACGATGCTACCACTTTCGTGGCCGCCACCGCCGGTGTCACAAACTGCGTTGTCGCAGGGGAACCCCTCACCGACTGGGAGCAGAAGAAGGAGCGTTCCGCCGAGATCTACAGGAAGCTCGTGGCCGGAACAATCAACATCGTTGCGGTCTGTCCCTACCCGTTGTCCGAGGCGGGAAAGATCAACGCGTTCATCCCCCTTGTGGAAGGAAAGACCCTTGCCATGAGGGACAGGGGATATGTGGAGACCGGAACCACCTCCGATGCAATGGCCATCGTGTGTCCCATCGGGGATGACAGGATTGAGTTCACCGGAACCGGAACCCCTGTCGGACAGGCCATCGCAAAGGGTGTCAGGAGATCCGTGTTCGAATGTCTCCGCAAGAGGGGAGAGTCCGCAGAGGCCATGAGCTCCATGCAGATGTTCTCCAAGCACGGAGTAACTCTCGAGCAGGTCTGGGAATGTGCCTCCGCATGCGGTCTCGACGAGAGCCTCCACGAGGAGTTCGACAACGTGTTCGAATCCATGGGGACCGATCCCGACATCTGTGCACTTGTCTACGCCACCGTCGCGGCGGGAACCATGGCGGACAAGAACTGCATCTGCAATCAGATGGAGGGCGAACTGCCCGATGTCCTCGTGGACGGTACCTTCGCCATGTTCCTTGCGGGACGCATATCTGAGACCAGGGGAAGCGATGCAACCGTGGACCTCCTCAGGATGAGGCCTCTCAGGGGCAACGCCCTTCCCGAATACACCGAGTACACCGTCTACGGTCTCGTGGCCGGTGTCGTAGGCTATATCACGGGGTTCTCGGATGAGTGAGGAAGAGTCTCCCAAAAGCACCGAGATGACCACTACTGGCACTGTAGAGGTCGTGGAGGTTCGGACGTCTACCGAGAACATTGAGACGTCTGCAGAGACGCAGTTCGAGCCCGGCAAGACCCGCAAGTCCTTCAACGGTATCGACAGCGCCATCAAGTGCATGATCTCGTTCTTCACCATCATCCGTCTCGACGTGGGACAGGCGGAGTTCGACGCCATGGAGCGCAACTTCTGGCTCGTGCCCGTATTGGGATTCATCAACGGACTGGTCGCAATGCTGGTCTGTCTCATCCTGGGTCTGTTCGGTGTCAGCATCCTTGTGCAGGCTGTTGCAGCATTGGTCAGCATGTACGTCTTCTCAAAGTTCCTCCACTTCGACGGACTCACCGACTTCGGTGACGGAATGATCGTCTCGTCCGGAAAGAGGGAGGACCATATCCGTGCACTGAAGGACAGTCTCATCGGTGCCGGAGGATTCGGTGTCGCCCTGGTCGTTGTTCTCCTTACCATTGCATGCTATGCTGCCATAGGCGAGGCAACCTATACAATCAACCTGAACTCAAGTTACGATGTTCACATGATCTTCGGAATCGGATTCGTTGCATTCTGCGTCGAGATCCTCGTGAAGAACGCACAGGTCGCCGCAGCCGCATTCGGAGAGCCCGGAAACGGTATGGCCTCCCGTCAGGTCAGGCAGACCGATATGGATTCCCTCGTAAGGTCCACTCTCGTCACCATCGTCGCACTTCTCATCGCGACCCTCATCGGATGCGGACTTGCATCCTTTGCCGATTTCAAGCCCGACTTCCCCGTCATCGAGATCATCGTGCTCTTCATCGTCAGCGTCCTGCTATCGATCGGAACCGGGGTCGCCATGGCCAAGATCGCCAACAGGAACTTCGGATTCGTCAACGGCGATATCCTCGGTGCCACCAACGAGATCTCCAGAGTGGTCATACTTCTCGTCGCACTGATGCTAATGGGTCTGTGGTGAACCGATGGAGGTCCTGATCAACGCCGGAGGAAAAGGTTCCCGTATGGGAGCCTGCGGTATCGAGAAGCCTATGCAGATAATCGGAGGTATGCCGGTTATCGGGCATGTGGTCGAAGCCATGAAGGGTTCCAAGCATACCCACCGTGTACTGGTGTCGGTAAGTCCCAACACCAGGAAGACGGAGGAGTACCTAAAGGACCTGGGTATCGAGACTATACGCACCTCCGGCGAGGATTTCATGATGGACCTTCACGAATCGTTTTCGGTATTAAGGGGGGACTATGTACTCACCAGTCCCTCCGACATCCCCCTTCTCTCGTCACCCGTCATCGACGATGTGGTGACATCGTTCAAGCCTGAGATGGAATCCATGATCGTCATGATCGAGGCGGAGACCGTCAGGTCGATGGGCATTGTGCCTTCCTACTCCAGGGACATCGACGGGAAGGAATGGGTCATCTCCGGGATCTCCGTGATGGACCGTAACGCGGTACTTGACGGCAAGTACCTCAACGAGGAATATCTTCTTACAAAATGGAGGGAGCTCGCCGTGAATGTAAACACTCCCGACGAGCTTGCCCGGGCCCGCAGCCTGTTCTGAGCTGTTCACTCAGCGGCTGCGGACTTCTTTGTGGTTTTCTTTGCTGTCGTCTTCTTTGCCGCAGTCTTCTTGGTGGACTTGGCAGCGGTCTTCTTCTCCGCTGCGGGAGCCACTCCTTCTGCGGTCTCGGTACCGACGGCCTTCCTCTTCTTACGGGTGGTGCAGTCCATGTTGATGCACTCGGTCATGGAACCGATGGAGATGGTGGGTGCACCGCACTCGGGACAGGGCACTCCGGTGGGAGCGATGGTTCCCCTGGGCCTGAGAGGATAGGTCTGCGAGCAGTTGGGCCATTCGGAACATCCTGCGAACCTCTTTCCCGCCTTGGAGTAGGTGATCCTGATGGTACCGGTCTTACAGGTGGGGCAGGATCCGAGGTCGTTCTTGGAGGTATTGCTCTTGCACTTGGGGTCGATGCACTGGGTGGAGGGAGGCATTCCCTTCCTGACGACCTTGATCTGTGCCAGATTGCATTCGGGACAGGTGGTCTCGAGCATCTGTACGAGTGCTCCCTTGGGCAGGGGGTACGCGCGTTTGCACTCGGGGTAGCCGTTGCATCCGATGAAGTTTCCGTTCTTGGACTTCTTGATGGTCATGTTGTTTCCGCAGCTGGGGCAGAGTCCTACGAACTGCTGCTTCTTCAGTGCGGACTTGATCTCGTCACCGATCATGGTGCTGTCGTTGTCGAGCTTGACGGCGACGTCGTGGAGCATGTTCTGGGACTCTGCGACGACCTCGTCGAGGGTCCTCTCTCCGTCGGTGATGCTGAGCATGTCGGTCTCGAGCTTGGCGGTCATCTCGGGGTCGGTGATGCCTCCTCCGTGCTTCTCGAGCGCCTTGGTGAGTGCGATACCGCTTGCGGTGGGCACGAGGTAGTTGCCCTGGACATAGTTCCTGGAGAACAGCTTTCCGATGATGTCGTGCCTGGTGGACTTGGTTCCGAGCTGGAGCCTGTCCATCTCCTGGATGAGGGAACCCTGGTTGTACCTGTAGGGAGGTTTGGTCTGGGACTCCTCGTTGACGATGCTGCGCACCTCCACCTTGTCTCCGACCTTCATCTCGGGGACACGGCTCTCGGCGATCCTGAGGTACTTCTTGTAGTACTTCTTCCAGCCGAGCTCCTTGAGGATGTATCCCTCGACGTCGAACTTCTCGTCGGAGATGTCGAGGACGGTGTTGGTGACCTCCGCGACGGACCTGGGGGCCACGGTGGCCATGAACCTGCGGGCGATGAGCTCGTAGAGCTTCCACTTGTCTCCCTTGAGCTTTGCGGAGGTTGCTCCGGCGGTGGGGTAGATAGGAGGGTGGTCCGTGGTCTGCCTCTTACCGATGGAGGGGAAGATGTTCTCCTGCTTCAGGAGCTCCTCTGCCTCTGCACCCATCTCGGAGTCCTTCAGCTTCTCGAGGACTCCCCTGAGGCTGAGACTCTTGGGGTAGACGGTGTTCTCGGTACGGGGGTAGGAGATGTATCCTCCGGTGTAGAGGTCCTCTGCGATCTTCATCGCGGCGGAGGGAGGGATACCGATCTTGTTTGCCTCGACCTGCATCATGGTGGTGTCGAAGGGTGAGGGACGGTTCTCCTGCTTGGTGGATTTCTCGAAGGATGCGACGGTGGCCTCCTTGGCGTCCTTGATCTTCTCGTAGATCGTCACGGCCTTGTCCTCTTCCCAAATCTGTCCTGCCTGGTGGGTTCCGCGGAATGCGAGCATGCCGAACTTACCCTCG
>JAKSHV010000130.1 GCA_024399225.1 archaeon
TGATTGCAAAATCCGCTTAAACACATTCACAGCCCCGGAAACGGGGCATCTTTTTCAAACAAAAATCATATCAAATCGACGTGCTGGCACGTTGAAATTTTTTGAGAAGAGGGCCCTGCCCGAAGGCAGGTAAAATTACTGTTTTTGGGATTTGATGATCTCAAGGAAATTCTGGAATACTTCCGCACCGTACTCACTGTTCTCGACCTCAGGGTGGTACTGGATACCGAACAGAGGGCGGGAAGTGTGGGCAACAGCCTCGACCTTGCAGGAAGGGGAGGATGCGAGAAGTTTGAATCCCTCGGGAACGTTCTTGACCTCGTCGTTGTGGGAACCCCATACGGTGATGTTGTCGGGAATTCCAGCGAAGATGTCGGAGTGGTCTGCGATTGTGAGTTTGACCTCTCCGAACTCGGGCATGTCGGCGGGTCCGAGAGTAGATCCAAAGTGCTGGCACATGGTCTGCATACCTGCGCAGATTCCGAGAATGGGATAGGTTGCCTTGTCAATGTACTCTCCGTTGTTTCCCATCCTGGAACCCTCGGTTGCAATACTGGGGGCTCCTCCGGAAAGAACGAGACCGTCAAGATCCTGGATCTCCTCGAAAGGAGTGGTGTTGGGGATGATCTTGGTCTCAACTTTGAGATATTTCAGAACGCGCCATTCGCGGTGGGTCCACTGACCTCCGTTATCGACGACATAGACTTTCATAAATACCCTATCCGTCAACACAGATAATAAGTAAACGGTCTCAAATTTTTGCAAAACTCTGTAGGATACAGAATGAGAAGAACGGCCCCCGAAGGGGCCTGGAATTTGTTTACTCCCACTCGACGGTTGCCGGGGGCTTGCTGGTGATGTCGTAGACAACACGGTTGACCTGGCTCTTCATGGAGTCGGTGATCCTGACGGAGATCCTGTTGAGGACCTCGAGGGGGATCCTGGAGAAGGTTGCGGTCATACCGTCGACGGAGTCGACTGCACGAACTGCAATGGTGTATCCGTATGCCCTCCTGTCTCCCTGAACTCCGACGGATTTGCTGGGGAGAAGGACTGCGAAGTACTGCCAGGGGCGTACGGTCTCGCCTGCGGTTGCTGCCTTCATGATCTCGTCCTCGACGATGAAACATGCCTCACGGACGATTGCGATCTTCTCGGCGTTGACCTCTCCGAGGCACCTGATTGCGAGTGCGGGTCCGGGGAAGGGCTGCCTCTCGGAAGCTTCTACGCCGAGTGCCCTTGCGACCTGCCTGACCTCATCCTTGTAAAGGTCCCTGAGGGGCTCGCAGAGAGTCATACCCAGATCCTTGGGGAGACCTCCGACGTTGTGGTGGGACTTGATGGTGTCACGGGTTCCGTCACCGGACTCGATCCAGTCGGGTGCGATGGTTCCCTGGAGAAGGTAGGTTGCTCCGAACTCCTTTGCGTACCTCTCGAAGACCCTGATGAACTTCTCTCCGATGATCTTCCTCTTCTGCTCGGGTTCCTCGACGCCTTTGAGTGCCTCGAAGTACTCGTCTGCAGCATAGGCGATCTTGTAGTTGATGCCCATGTTCTTCATCATCTGCTCGACCTCCTCGGTCTCGCCTTTCCTCATGAGTCCGTTGTCAACATAGACTGCGAGGAGACGGTCGCCGATTGCCTTGCTTGCAAGGGTTGCGGTAACCATACTGTCGACACCGCCGGAACAGGCGATGATCGCCTTTGCGGGTGCGGGGATGCTCTGCTGAACGAGTTCTACTGCCTCGTTGATAAACTCTTCTTCGTCAAAAAATCCGGTCATTCATGCCACCTTCTTAGCTTCCTCGACCACGAAATCGGAATCCTTCTCGACCTTCGCGGCCATTGCTTTACGGTCGTCTGCAAGCTTCTGGGCGAGTGCCTTGTCGGAGATGGAGAGCATCTCGACGGCAAGGGTTGCCGCATTGTCTCCACGGTCCATACCGACTGCTGCCACGGGGATTCCCGGGGGCATCTGTACGATGGACAGGAGTGCGTCGTAGTTCAGTGATCCGCTTGCGGGGACACCGATGACGGGTTTGCAGGTGAACGATGCGATGACTCCGGGGAGTGCAGCGGAAAGACCTGCGATTGAAATGAAAACGTCTGCGTCGCTTCCGGTAACAAGTTCCTCAACCCTCTGGGGAGTCCTGTGTGCAGAAGCAACCGCGATATCGAATGCGACACCGAATTTGTTGAGGACGGTGATCGCTTTCTGTGCGATCGGGAAGTCGCTTTTGCTTCCCATGATTATGAAGACCTTGGCCATGGTGTGACAGAAGTAACGCACCTATATAGGGATAAGGAATGAAAGAAAGGAACGGCCGGTACGAAACCGGCCGTGGTGAAGTTTATTCAGCTCTTGAGAACTGCAACGAGGAAGATAGCGACTGCAACGATTGCGCCGATACCGACCGCGAGGAGGTTAACGATTGCCTGGTAGATGAGGTCCCATGCGGCAACGTTCTTGATTGCCTCGATAGGTCCGTCATAGACAAGGTATCCGTATACGATTCCGACGATGAGTCCGACGACTAAGATGGTGAGTCCGTAGATCCTGTTCTTGCCTTTTCCGAAGTATGCGGCGAAGAGTCCCAAAAGGACCATGAAGACCGCAAAGATCAGGATGGCTACAGAAACGAAATCCAAACTGATGATATCCATTTTCATGCCTCCGTGATGACACGTACCCTCGGGCACGTGTAGATGGTCGGTTCATCAACAAGACATTATAAGTACTTGTAGAGAAAGGGACAGGAGTTTGACCCACATCCAAGGAACCTGGTACAAGAGCCAGAATGGATAAATACAGCAGACGGCTTGATAGATTAGTCTTATTCGGGATAACCATGGAAATTCTTGGAATCGTAGAAGGAATCACATCTGAAGGTCATGCACTCGTCAAATGCGAGAACCTTCCCGACCTGGGCTGTGCTGTTTTCGATGCCGAGAAGCACAGGATCGGCACGGTCAAGAGAATCCTCGGTCCCGTCGACGGCCCCTATGCCTCCATCACCGGAGACAACCTGCGCCAGAACCTCAAAGGCAAGAAGCTGTTTTTCAATCCGAGTGGAAACGATGGCAGGAACAGGAAGAAGGGCAGAAGATACTGAATCCTGCCCGTACTGCTCCGACGGTCTACTTGTCAGAAGGCCCAACGGTACCATATCATGCTCCGGCTGCGGAGCCTATTATGAAAAAGGGATTCTCTACAGGAACTCTGCTGAAAGACCTGCGATAAGCAATACCCAGATGTTCAGAATACGCAAGTGGAGACAGCGCAACAGAGTCGCCAATGCGGCCGAGAGAAGTCTTGCATTCGCAATGTCCGAGATAGAACGTATGGCCGCTTCGAACGATCTTTCTCGCAAGGTGATAGACTCCGCTACAGAGATCTACAAAAAGGCGGTGGAAAAGAACCTCGTCAGGGGTAGGTCAACGCAGAACATAATCGCAGCATCGATATACGCTGCGTGCAGGTCCTGCGGAATACCCCGCACCATCGAGGAGGTTTCCGAGAACTGCGACATAAGTAAAAAGGAATTGAGCAGGACGTACCGCGTATTCCGCAACGGTCTGAAACTGGACCTACTTCCTGCCGATCCACGTGAGTATGCCATACGCTACTGTCACAGTCTGGGTCTTAGCAGAAAGGTTCAGGATTATGCAGTGGATCTTCTCGACAAAGCCACTGAAAAGGAATTGATGTCCGGCCTCGGACCCTCTGGAATTGCAGCCGGAGCAGTATACATCTCTGCCCACCTGAACAACGAACGCAGGTCCCAGAGTCAGGTAGCGATAGCCGCGGACATCTCCGAGGTCACCCTTAGATGCAGGTACAAAGATCTTGCCGAATCATTCGATATAACAATGGAGTTTTGAGGAAATGGCGGACCGTGGCGGAAAGATCATACTCGAAGGTTCTGAAAAGACCGCATTCAGATACCGGATCGATGGAGG
>JAKSHV010000131.1 GCA_024399225.1 archaeon
GACTTGATCATGGCCCTTGCGATGGTTATCTGCTGTCTCTGTCCGGAGGAGAGCTTCATGGGATCCTCGATGTAGGTGTCGATACCGTCTGATAAGGATGAAATGAACTGCTTGAGTCCGACCGCCTCACATACCCTGAGAATCTCTTCATCGGAATATCCCTCCTTTCCGAACACTACGTTCTGACGGAGGGTTCCCTTGAAGAGCCAGGTCTCCTGAAGAACGACGCTGAACAGGTCGCGGACGTTCTCGCGTTTCATATCGGTGAGCTTCACTCCGTCGATGCTGATGGAACCGGAATCGGGATCGTAGAATCTCAGCAGGAGATTGGAAAGGGTTGTCTTTCCGGCACCGGTGGGACCTACGATGGCGATCTTCTGTCCGGGAGATACATTGAGGTTCAGACCGTGGATGACCTCCCTTCCGGGCACATAGGAGAAGCATACGTCGTCGAACTCGACCCTTCCCTTGACATCCTTGATGACGATGTCTTTTGCAGACTCGTCGTCCATCTCGGGCAGGTCGAAGAACTCGAACACCCTCTCGCATGCGGCGGAAACCTCCTGCAGTGCGGTGAGGGAGAAGGACAGCCTTCCGAGAGGCTGGTTGGAGAGCTTGACATAGACGATGAATGCGACGAGCACTCCGAAGGTGGACTCCCCGTTGAGGATGAAGATGGCACCCACGATACACACTAGAACGTAGGAGAGGTTGTTCAGGAATCCGATGGAAGCGGGAAGCAGACCTCCCATGAAACGTGCTTTGAGTGCAGTGTCGTAGAGGTCGGTGTTGACCGCGGTGAAGTTCTCCCGGACCTTGTCCATTCCGTTGAATGCGTTCACCACATTCATTCCGCGATATGTTTCCTCGATGAGGTTGTTGAGCTTACCGAGATTGCGGCTCTGGGCACGGTAGTACTTCTGGGACCTCTTGACGATGACCTTCATGATCAGGAAACCGGCAAGACTGGGGAGGATTGCGAGTATGGCAAGCCTCCACTCGGTGAGGAACATCATCACGATGGTGAAGACATACATCGCGATGGCCTCGATGGTGTTCACGAACGCATCGAACGCACGTACACGGATGGTGTCGGTATCGTTGACGAAACGGCTCATGATGTCTCCGGAACGGAGCTTGTCCATATCTCCGACGGAGACCTTGGAGACCTTGCGTGCGAGTTCGATCCTCATCTTGTCCCCGCCCCTCTCCTCCACGATCCAGCAGGTGCTGGTGGTGACGTACCCTATGACGAAGATCAGGAGATACAGTCCGACCAGGATCATTCCGATGTTGAACACCGCATCGAGGTCCACCGGCGTTCCGCCTGTAAGACTGTCCGACACCAGGTCGGTCATCTCCGACAGGTATTGGGGTCCGAGGACGGTGAGTGCGTTGGATATCAATCCGACGATGATCAGGACCGCGAGATGGATACGGTACTTTCCGAAATAGTTCAGAAGCCTCTTGAGGGAAGGCCATATCTTCTTCGGCCTCAGCGGTTTGAGTTCGGGGGGACTCATATCGTTCCCTCCGCCATCTGGGATATTGCAAGTTCCCTGTACAGGGGGCAGTTCTCCATGAGCTCGTCATGCTTTCCGTGGCCGATCATCCTGCCTTCGTCGAGGACGATGATGTCGTCGGCATCCATGACGGTTCCGACCCTCTGGGTCACCAGGATCTTGGTGGAGCTCTTGTTCTGTGAGTTGAGTGCTTCGCGGAGCCTTTTGTCGGTGGCGAAGTCCAATGCGGAGAAGGGATCGTCGAGGACGCAGATCTCGGCATTCTTGCAGAGTGCACGTGCGACGGACAGCCTCTGCTTCTGTCCTCCGGAGAGGTTGCTTCCGCCTTCGGTGATGGCGAACTGTTCCTGGTCGGGAAGGTCATCCACGAACTCCTTCGCCTGTGCGATGGCGATCGCGGTCCTGACATCCTCGATGGTCCTCTCGGACTCGGTGGAACCATAGTTGACGTTCTGCTCCACGGTTCCGGTGAATATATGGTAGTTCTGGGGCACGAGACCGAGTTTGGAACGGAGTGCCGCCTGTTTGTAATCCCTCACGTTGACGTCGTCTACACGCACGGTTCCGAAGGTGGCGTCGTACATGCGGAGGATGAGGTTTACGAGGGTTGTCTTTCCGCTTCCGGTCGCACCGATGACGGCGAGGGTCTTTCCCTTCTCGACCCTGAACGAGATGTCATGCAGAGCCTCGGCGGAATATCCGGGGTAGGTGAAGCTCACGTGTTCGAACTCGACCGCACCTTCGACGTCGGTGTTTCCGTCAAACTCACCGTCAAGGATAGTAGGGGTGTACTCGATGACCTCGGTCACACGCTCCGAGGATGCGGCAGCCCTGTTGGAGAACTGGATGAACCTTGCAAGGTCGGAGAAAGCCATGAGGATCTGGATGGCGTATGAGGAGAACACGATCATATCGGAGAACAGGACGACGTTGTGGTCGATGTTTCCGGAGGATGCGATCATCGTGATTCCCAGCCAGTAGATGGCGAGGGTGACGAAGTTGCTGGTCGCGGAGGACAAGGGAAAGATAAGCGAGCTGCGCCTCCAGATGTAGATGCTGGTGTCCATCATCTCGAGACTTGCCTCCTCGAACTTCTCCTCCTGGAAGGCCTCGGCATTATATGCCCTGACGACCCTGATTCCGGTGAGGTGTTCGAGTGCGGAATGGTTGATCTTGTCGGTGATCTTCGGGATGAGGCGGTATTTCCTCTTGGTGATGCGGATGATGAACGCGGTGATACAGACCATGATAAGGACGCAGGACGCGGTCACAGCGGTCCATTCCCACTCGGCTCCGACCATCTTGGCAAGGGCCCATACGGTCATGATGGGGGCCTTGACGAGGATCTGAAGTGCCTGTGCGTAGAAGTTCTGCACCTGGCTGACATCGTTGGAACTGCGGGTGATTAACGAATCCACGGAGAACTTGCCCACATCCTCGGGCGAGAACCTGCTGACGTTGTTGAAGATGTTCTCCCTCAGGGAACGGCAGAAGGATACCGAGGTTATGGCTGCCATCAGACTTGCACCCAGGGATACAAGGATACTGAGCACGGCGCAGAGGATCATCTCGAGTCCGTATCTTTCGATGACGGACACCGGTTCGTGGTTGGTGATCGCCTCGGTGATGACGGTCATGTACTCGGGGATCCTCAGGTCGAGGAAAACCTGGAGAAGAATCAGCAATGCACAGAGAGCAGCCGTTAACCAATCCCTCTTCTGCATGTACTTTAACAACATAACCGACACCTCTGCTTGGATTTTGAATCCAAGATTCTTTAATAAGCACGGCTATACAAGGTTGATTAATAAACCTTGAGTTTCCTATTTCATGCCGGACGTAGTATTTTCCATATCTGGCTCATTGGATTTTCCCTGATGCGATATGTTGTATGGATTCGTATGCATACCGTATTATCTCGTAGGGGATTAATAGCAAGAAAATACAGGATCTGGACAATGTTAATTATGGCGTTGCAAGTGCCCATCCTGTTATGTCTGAACTCCTGAGCAATCCGCGTAAGGCCCTGCTCAGTATGGCCCTACCTCTGTTCCTCTCGTGCTCGTCGGAATGTCCGTCCTCCAGGCTTCGAGACATGCATTCCTTGCAACCGCCATGACATTCATCAGGGAGTTCATCTTCCTTGCAAGTTACTTCTTCGCAGCCATGATCTCCATGACTGCGATCTACTGGGCACTCGACCTCACCACCCTCATCTCGCTGTTCATCGTAATGGGTCTGATGATATACGCGGTCAAACTCATAATCAGGGATCTGGATCTTCCGGAAAACAATGCCGTGAAAACGGAATGAAGAAAGATTTCCGGAGCATGAAAGCCCCGGAAAAGATG
>JAKSHV010000132.1 GCA_024399225.1 archaeon
CCTCAGGCATGTTGGGAGAGTCGATGAGCCTTGCGATCCTCTTTCCGGCCTTACCCTTCCTGAGGTAGATACGGAAGGTTGCGGTGTGTCCGACGACGTGTCCTCCGATAGGCCTGGTGGGGTCACCGAAGAAAGCATCGGGTTTTGCTGCGACCTGGTTGGTGACGACGATGGCAGCGTTGTTGAGGGTCGCGAAGTTGAGCAGGTCGTGCATGTGGCGGTTGAGGATCTGCTGCCTCTCGGCGAGAGTTCCCCTTCCGACGTACTCTGCCCTGAAGTGGGAGGTGAGGGAGTCGACGATAAGGAGCCTTACCTTGAGGTCCTTTGCGAGTTCCATGGCCTTGTCGACAAGGAGGACCTGGTGCTGGGAGTTGAATGCCCTTGCGATGTGGATCCTCTTCAGGCATTCCTCGGGGTCGACTCCGAGGTAGTTGCACATCTGGATGATCCTCTCGGGCCTGAAGGTGTTCTCGGTGTCGATGATGATGACATCGGAATCGAGTCCTCCCCTGTCCTCGGGAAGGGTTGCATTGACTGCGAGCTGGAAGCACACCTGGGTCTTACAGCTTCCGAACTCTCCGAAGAGCTCGGTGATGGACTGGCTCTCGATTCCTCCACCGATGAGCTGGTTGAAGGACTCGGATCCGGTGGTGAGTTTAGTGACCGCGGCACGCCTCTGCATGATGGCGTCTCCGGTCTCGAATCCTCCGACATCGGCGCAGAGCTTTGCGCCCTCGATGATGTCCTGTGCCTTCTTCTCTCCGATCTCGCAGGTCTCTGCGAGGTCGCCGGGGGATGCGACTGCGATTGCCATGATTTCGGTGTATCCGGCCTCGCGAAGTTTCTCTGCGATTGCGGGGCCTACTCCGGGGATGTCTTCAAGGGTTTTCTCTGCCATGATTTTCACTCTTGTGATTCTGCACGGAAATGGGGTATATAAGCTAAAGGGGGGGAGATGACCGAAAGTACCGAAAGTGACCGAAAGTGAGAGTTTTTTGGAATTTATTTCAAAATTCACGTTATTTTATCAGACAACAGTTTTTAAAGTAGTTCCCAGATGGACGGTCATGGCAAAGAAGAGGCGTCTTATTCAAGAAGAGCCTGAAGAGGAGTATCAGTTTACACCTACTGATTTCGATGAACGCGAATTCCTTCTCAAAGGAATCTACTCCACCAGGGTAACCATCATCGCAATCATACTTGCGGTACTCGTCGGAATTGTCAACGCATTCATTTATTCCCAGGTCGCCGACAAGACCATCGTCGCAGTCGTCGATACCATCATCGTATTCGCAGTCGTCGGATTCATGAAGAAGATCCTTATGGCAATCCGTGTCAGGGCAGATCTCCTCGAGACCAAGACCATGCTCGGAATCTACCTCATCTTCCTGATCCTTGCACTCGGAACCTGTGTCATGTTCATCAACGCTCCCTTCCCCTTCGCTTGAAGGGTGCGTTTCAAACATCTTAAAAACGATTTTCTTTATTTTTTCAGAATTTGTTCCAGAACGGCTCAGGATCGAGAAGTTCCGTCAATAGCATCCTGTCGGCCTTTTCCAGGGTTTCTTTATGATCGAGCACTTCGATCGTGGTGATGTCCATCTCTTTGCCGATACCCGCACATGAAACTTCGTTGAGAAGCATGGTCTTCGCATCGGTGTACTGATGGGGGACTATGGCCCACCATTTTCCATCCTCCACGAACGGTTTGATGGGGGATGCCTCGTTCCACTTGTCGGTGAAGTTCTTGGATGATGCGACGGACACCGGGGGGCCCATGCGCCTGTACACCGGGGACAGGGTGTCGGTCTCGACGATGAATGCAATGCACATCCTGTCTCCTACTATCCTATGTACCGCACGGAGGCAGTTGAACCTGAAGTAGTCCAGTTTGTCGGCGAGTCCGTAATGGGTTCTCCACAGCTGGGAGTAGAGATTGTCGGCAACGACATCGGGTTTGTCGAAAGACACGGAAACAATCCTGAACCCGGAGTTCTCGGCCCTGTCCCTGAGCCATTCATCGGGACGGGCGGTCTCCTCCGGCGGGAAGAAGAATACCTCGGAAGGGTTCTTCAGGTAGGCCTTTGCGGCGAGTATGAATCTGGAGAGTGTATCCACGTGCACTGCCGAGGCGACGTTCCTCTTGCCGTCCACGGGATCGTAGAACACAAGGGCTCCCTCAAGCTTTGCAGTCCTCTTCTCAAGGGATATCTGGAGTCCCTCTCTCCATTTCTCGGACGCTGCTTCCAGAACGCCCCTGAAGGTTCCGTATTTCAGAACCAGGAGTTCGCAGAGGTATCCGGAGAATCCGCGTACGTTGGGTTCGGCACCGTAGGTCTTGATGCCCTTCATGAATTTCTTCAGCAGGCGGATCTGGTCGTTCTGACCTTCTGTGAGTTTGCTCAGGACATATTCCGTGTGGAACGGTGTGCGGTCCACTGCGGTCTCGAGATTCTCGGTGGAATCGATGTGGATGTTGGGCACGAGGTCCACGTCCACGCCTTCGAATACGGCGCTTGTGTAGGGGTGCTCCGCATACATCCTGCTTCCGTGGAGAACGTCCTCTCCGATTTTCAGCCCGACCTCCACCAGTTCCTCGCGGGAGGTGCCCCGTGGGAACATTATGAACAGGTCCAGGTCGGGATTCGACAGGTAGGTGCCTTTGGAATATGAGCCGACGAGTTTGAGCATCGCATCGATATGGTGCGAATCAAGATAGTCCTGGACGAGGGATGTCAGCCTGGCGGCTGTTCCGTCTATGCGCGCCTTGTCCTGTTCTGTGGGGATTATCTTCCTCAATACTTCGTCTTCTATCATTTCTTGGAAGCCTCCGGCATATCGGGCGCCCATTTGGGTGCCCAGAGTCTGTCATTGAAGGTCTGGGCCTTGCTTAATTTGAGTTCTTCCGCGATGTCGAGCACCATCAGGTCCTCTCCGGCGAGGGTCTTTACACCTGTGGCATCCTCGCACATCTTAGCCTGTTTTGCAGGATCGTGCTTCAGCATGACGATCCCCATATGGATGAATATGCAGAGTTCCGGCTTTACCAGGTCGACCATCTCGATGGCAGTGTCGGTGCACATATGCCATCTGATCTTGTTGTTATGCGGTGTGGTGACGGGCAGGATCAGTACCCTGCTGCCGATGTATTGCTCACCGATATCGTCGTCGTATTCGGTGTCGCTGACGTAGGAGACAACACCGTATGGTGTGTTGAATCTGAATCCGACATTGGTGGGATCACTATGTCTGGCACTGCAGATGTCTACCTTCATTCCGTCGACGTCGAGGACATTTCCGGGTCTAAAGGTCTGACGGTGTTCGGGCAGGTTGATATGGTACGGTGAGAGACACGGTCCGAGTCCGCCCTCTCCATCAAGGACGGTGGGGCTGCCGAAGATGCTTCCTCTTTTGATCCATCCGCCACGGGTCATTCCCTCGATCACCGACGGTGCATCTGAGTAGTGGTCAGGGTGCGCATGGGAGATGATTAGTGATTCGGTTTTTCCGAGATCGTAACGTATATTCTTCATCTGGGTCAGTGCGCCGGGTCCCGGATCTATGTGGAGGTAGTGGACGGGGTCGCCGTGTTCGAACAGCATTCCTCCGGTGCAGCGGGTCTGGTACATGGTGGTGTGCCTTCCGCCACCTGTTCCGAGGAATGTGATGCGATATACCATTTGTATCGGACTGGCATAGCATTCGGAGTATATCGTACTTGTCAGCGATATCCTAATAATATCCAGAGGAGTTTTCCATCTCATGATTACCGCATTCAGGGACGCTTGGATCGTCACTCAGAACGCAAATAGGGATGTCATCAAAGGAGACATCGTCGTCGACGGAGAGAAGATCCTATCCGTCG
>JAKSHV010000133.1 GCA_024399225.1 archaeon
TTTGTTTGGCGACACCAAATCAGAGAGTCGCTATTTTTACACGAGGGTACTTTCCATGCGGACATTCTCCGCATGGTCTCCTTTTTTCATATTATGCGTTGGTAGTTGGATTCTTTCTCATATAATGTTACTAAAATGGTCTTAGCGTAACACTATCTTAATATAGGTAATACTCGATATAGTATTCGTAACACTCAAGCAGGAAACGAATGGTATCGTTTCCGGACGGGATACTGAGTGTCCCCTGCCGACCCACTCTTGCCTCCTTTCATGGGGTCGGCGGATTTCATATATGTGCCAGCATAGGTACTAGCGATAGCTGTTTTCTATATTTGTGGTGTTTTGTTTTCTATTTTTGTGGCATTTTATTTTCTATTTTTGCGGTAAGCTACTTTCGGAATTTGAGAAAAATATCTCCAACGGAGTACATGTATGCTCCTAGAGTGTATGTGCCAGAATCTAAAATAATACTCCTGATTCTGGTCCGTAGCTCACATATCGTCCTTGAAACGTGGATCAATCGTGCAGGGCATAAGGAAGTGTGTCAGAGGCTTAAGATACTTCATGAATAGGTGGACGTTCGGACCTACCTCGACCATGGCGACGAGAGTACCGATTCCGATGACCGCGGTGAGCGAATCGACACCGAGACCGAGGATTGTGATGATCACAGCCACAAGGACCACGAGTGCATCGGTTCCGAGTTTGATGTATCCGTAATCCCATTCGGTCACATACTGGATCGCACGGTTCATTCCGTCTGCGGGAAGCATGGTGAAACTTGCCACGACCTCTATGTAGACTCCGAAGGACATGACTACGCATCCTAGGAGCATCACGATCATCTGGGCGACGATTCCGTCGGCGACTATCCATTTGGTGGCGAAGTCAACACCGTCGAGGATGAATCCGAACAGGAAGGAGATGATTAGCTGAAGCAGCACCTCTCCCCAGGACATCGCATCCCTGTACAGTCCCTTCTGGATACCGATCTGCACGATGTTCTTGATCGTGGAGGTAAGTCCGAGACTGATTCCCGCGATGAGTTCGACGGCGACGGGGATGGTCGTGAGGGGAGAAACACCCAATGCGGCACGTATGGTGAGGACCATTCCGAAGGAGCGTATTGCCATGCTCAGAACGAATAGAACGAAGCGTCTGAGCGGGTGGTCGATGGTACGTGCCATAACAAACGATGAGATTGTAACACTTTATTTAAGCTAATGTCCTGGGTTTCAAGTTGGATGTATCTGCCACACGCAATCCGATTATACTCTGGCGATGATTCATTGACGGAAGGTCAGCAATGTATCGGATCTCCATCTACGGAAAGGGCGGTATCGGCAAATCCACCGTCGCCGCGAATCTCTCATACGGACTGTCGAAAAGGGGAAGTTCTGTGCTTCACATCGGATGCGATCCCAAGCACGATTCCACCAGACTGCTTACCGACGGAATGGTCCTGAAAACCTTCTCGGAGACACGCGAGGCCGACATTTTCGAGAGCAGCGACACTTTGCATTGCATCGAGTGCGGAGGAGGTACCTGCGGAACCGGTTGTGCCGGAAAGGGTATCGAACTGCTCCTGCAGACAATCGCCGACGTGGAGTCCGATTACAGGGTTTATGATGTGCTCGGTGACGTTGTGTGCGGAGGATTCTCCCTGCCAATGAGGCATGAGAACACCGATGCGGTCATCCTCGTCTCCTCCGGAGAGCTGATGTCCATCATCGCTATGAACAACATCCTCAGGGGACTTTCCAACATCAACAACCGCAGATGCATTTTGGGAATAATCCACAACAGCCGTGGTGACGAAGGTGAGGAAGAGAACATCAGAAGGTTCTCCGAAGCCGTGGGAATACCCATTATCTGCAGAATACCCAGAGATCCGATTTTCATGAAGGCCGAAGCGGGAAACAAGACCGTGATGGAGCTGTTCCCCGGTACCGAAGTTTCAGTACTGTTCAATTCACTTATAGCGAAGATAGAGGAGAAAGGACTTCTTCATGCACCTTCATATCTTTCCGACGGAAACCTTGACAGGCTTGCACGCGGCGAGGAACTCCTCAGGGAGAAGGTCGAGCGGAAGAAGACCGCGGAGATGTTCGACGCATACGATGCCACCAGGAACGTCACCTATCTCGAGAACACGGTATCTCCCGCATGTACCTCACATGGTGCCGTGTTCTCCGGAATGAGGATCACCGATGCCGCCTTCGTTCTGCACGGTCCACGCAACTGCGCCTATCTGAGCGAAATCGCACAGCACCGTATCTCCGAGAATTATTGGAAGCAGCGGGAGGTCCCTCTGCCCGGCGGCAACCTATACAGCACCGCGATAGGTGCCGCCGATGCCTTCTCACAGGATGAGACCAGGCTTCGTGAGACCGTGAAGATGGTGGCCGAGAAATATGACACGATCTTCGTTGTGCCTGCGTGTCCGATCGAGATCATAGGGACTTATCTTGCACCGTTGTGCAAGAAGTATTCCGAGGAATTTGGAAAGAAGGTCATACCTATCCGTCCCGACTCGACCTTCCTCGGAAGCAAGTACGGATGCACCGACGGTCTGCACGAGGCGTTGGTCGACCTGATGGACAGGGACATCCCCGTGGAGAAGGGAACTGTCAACTTCATCTCCCGTTCGTTGTTTGAGATCGCGATGGATGCCAACCTCAACGAGAAGAAGAAACTCCTGAAGGAACTCGGATTCAGGATCAACACGATCTTCCTGGACATCTGCAGCATGGAGGACATCATCACCTTCCCGAGGGGAGAGCTGGACATCCAGCTCGGAACAAACTCCGCCTCATCATATATGAGCAGGCTACTGGTCGAGAAACTCGGACGCAGACAGCCTCTGGTCCTCGAGCCTCTGAGGAGCATCGAGGAGTACGACAACTGGATCGACCAGATCACCGCATTCACCGGCGACAGGGATCTCGGTGAGAAGGTGAAGCAGAAGATCCGTTCCGAAATAGAAGAAGGTCTCAGCGAGGTACGCGAGCAGATCAAGGGAAAGAAGACAATCCTCTACGCAACCTCACACACAAACATCAAGCACGAATTAGGAAGGATAAAGCTGCTGGGATTGGACCTGCAGTGCGTCATCCTAGATCCCGGAACCGTCATCAGGCATGATGACAAACTTCCCGATTACATCGATGTGCCAGTATATCAGAACGCCAGGGTCTGCGATCTTGCCGAGGCCGCCGAGAAATACGGCGTGGACATAGTCCTGACCAACGACCCCAAGGTCGCAAAACTCGGTATCCCCTGGTGTTCCTTCTCTCCCTGGGAGGACGGAGTGCACGGAATAATCCGCTGGGGAAGACTCGTGGCGGATTCGATGAATCTCCCTGCGGAGAAGGTATGGGTGGGACGCATATGATCAACACATCCGACGGAACATTCGGCGCATTGGTCGCCTCGGAAAGCATCGGAATAGCGGAAACCGTGGTCAACGGGCCCGGTGGATGCAGGGACAGGGCACACATCCTAATCGGAACCATGGTGGATACCGACCCCGAGAACATGGGCTGCTGTGCGGTCAAGAACTACAGCAAACGTACCGGAATCCCCTGCACATTCCTCAACGGAAACGATATCATCTTCGGAGCGGAGGAGAAACTTGAGAGTAGCCTGACCGATATTGAGAAGGTCTCGAAGAAGGATCTCGCGGTCATCGAGACTCTCGGTGCCTCGCTTATCTGTACTGATCAGGAGAAGATCCGTCAGGATCACCCCGGAATGATCCCGATAAGAGATGATCTCTCTTCCCTGGATTTTGCAGGCGGTTTCGACATCTGTTCCGTTCGTATCCTGGAGAAGACACTCACCGGAGAAAGGG
>JAKSHV010000134.1 GCA_024399225.1 archaeon
AGGGTCTAATCCATAGCGGTCCGCGAGTTCGAATCTCGTCCCTTGCACCACTTTTCCATACTCTTTTATCTCGTGTCCCTGTTCCGTATTCCGATACAAGATGGTCCAGACCTCGCTTTTCGGTGACGATCCCAAACCTGTGGAGACAGAGGAGAATATGCCTTTAGCCGGTAGGATGCGCCCCAGGACCTTCGATGATTTTGCGGGACAGAAGCATTTGATCGGTGAAGGCCGTATCCTCCGCAATATGATCGAGCAGGACCGTGTGACCTCCATGATTTTCTGGGGTCCGCCGGGAGTGGGAAAGACAACTCTTGCGACTATAATTGCAAACTATACCAAAGCGGAGTTCGTACAGTATAGTGCGGTCACCGGTGGGGCCAAAGAGGTCAAGGAGATCATGGCCGCTGCCGAGAAGAGACGCGTGCTCGGTCGCAGGACAATTCTATTCGTGGACGAGATCCATCGTTTCAACAAGGCTCAGCAGGATGCATTCCTTCCGTTTGTTGAGAAAGGAAGTATTATCCTTATCGGAGCGACCACAGAGAATCCTTCGTTCCAGGTCAACTCCGCACTTCTGTCGCGTTGCAAGGTTTTCGTTCTTGAAGGTATAACTGCCGATGAGATGTGTTCATTGATCAAGAGGGCAGCAACCGATCCCAAGGGATTCCCCGATCTGAAAGTGAACATCGATGATGGGATCATCTCTGCTATCGCACAATACTCCAACGGGGATGCGAGGACTGCCCTCAACACACTCGAGGCAGCTGTTGCAAACTGCAGACCCATCGACGGTGCCGTTACTATAACAAAGGCCACTCTGGAACAATGTATCTCCCGCAGGTCGCTCCTCTATGACCGTGATGGGGAGGAGCACTACAACATCATCTCCGCACTTCACAAGTCTATGAGAAACAGCGATCCCGATGCGGCTATCTATTGGCTTGCACGCATGCTTGACGGTGGGGAGGATCCCTGTTACATAGCACGCAGGCTCATTGAGTTCGCAGGTGATGATGTGGGCCTTGCCGATCCAAATGCCCAGGTCATGGCAACTTCATGTTTCTATGCATGCAAGAACATGGGTATGCCCGACTGCAGATACGCTCTGGCGGAGACTGTGGCCTATCTTGCATTGGCTCCGCGCTCCAATTCTATAGCAATGGCTATTGACAAGGCATTATCCGATGTCCGTAATATGCCTGCCGCACCTGTTCCCATGCACATCCGTAATGCACCAACCAAACTCATGAAGCAGTTGGGTTACGGCAAGGACTACCAATATGCCGAGGGTACGGAGGAGAAGATCACCAAGATGGAGTGCCTTCCCGAATCCATGAAGGGCACCCATTACTACGAACCCGGGGACAAAGGTAACGAGGTATTCTACCGCAAACGTCTTGACGCTATTCGTGACTGGCGTGCCGGCAAGAGGGAAGATCCCCCAAGATAATCACGTGAAGTAGGAAATCACCATTCCGACCACAAGGATCACGATAAGCGCTATTGCCACGCATGACCATTTGCGGTCTTTTTCCTGTATCAGGCACTTTGTCGATACAATGACTCCCAGGACAGGTGCGAAGATCAGTACCAATATTCCGACCTGCATAAGCAGGTCTCCGAATCCCAGAATGGATGCGACAAGGCCGACTGCCATGATGCATAATCCGATACTGGTCTCCGTTTTCAGAATCCATGCCGTTTCACTGTTGAGACTCACATGTATCCCCCCGCTTTGAGAAGCATAGTGGCGGCGATGAAGAAGAACACCACCGACATGTAACGTTTGATTGCTTTTGCATTGACCTTGGCAGAAATCCTAGTTCCGATGACCGCTCCGATGTAGGCACCGATGGCTACTGCGGTTGCAATCTGGTAGGAGATAGCGCCCTGGATGAAGTAGATGATGGCTCCGGAGAAGGCTGTGATCCCGATCATGTAGCTGCTTGTGGCACTTGCAACTTTTACAGGAATGTTCATGTGGATGTTCATCAGAGGGACCTTGATAGAGCCCCCTCCGACACCGGTCATGGAAGAAACCGCTCCCGCAATTGTGCACAGGACCATTCCGCTCTTGCAGTTCTTCACAGCATAAGGTTGATCCTCTACGCCGGATGCAGCATCAGAATACCTGAACACCAGATCTCCCTTCGCATCGCATTCGGTTATATTCTTCTCAGGGGATATGGCCATCTTGAATCCGCTGTAAAGCATAACCATGGAGAATATGATCAGAAGGATCCAGTTCTCAAGATATCCTGCGATGATCGCTCCTGTGATGGCACCGATAGTGGTGGTGATCTCCATCAGCATACCCAGACGTATGTTTGACAGACCCTTCTTGACGTAACCTGTGGCGGATCCGGTGGATGTTGCGACGATTCCAACCAGACTTGCCGCTGCCGCAGTGGTCGCATCCTGCTGGAATAGGATCGTAAGAACAGGGATGAACACGATTCCGCCACCGAGACCGAATAATGCGCCTATGATTCCTGCACCGATTGCAATCAGTAAGAGAACCATTAATAAAGCAGGGTCCATGTGGTTCAATAAGAGAAGTTATCTAAAAAGCTACTCTTGGACGACTTATTGTCCGTTTAAAGGTGAAATCAAATGGCAGTTCTGCTCCTCAGGTATTCAGAGATCGGATTGAAAGGCATCTCCGTCCGCAACAGGTGGGAAAACCGTCTCAAGGAGAACATAATCCAGATGCTTACCGAGGACGGTGTCGAGGCACTCGTCACCCGTGGACAGGCCAGGTTCTTCGTGGAGGCATCCGATCTTGATGCGGCGATCAGGTCCATCAAGAAGGTTTTCGGAGTAGGCTCCATTTCCATAGCCGAGACCTGTTCCAACGATATGGAAACCATCTGCGAGAGGATCGCTGAATATTCCAAGAGCAGGATGGTCAAGGGAAAGACCTTCGCAGTCAAAGCCAGGCGTGAAGGTAATCAGAAGTACACCAGCATGGACCTCGCAAGGTCATGCGGAGATGCGATCTGGAATGCAAACCTTGACAAGGATCCCAAAGTAAATCTGCATGAGCCAGACATCGTTTTCTGGGTCGAATCCAGGCCCCGTGAAGCATTCATCTTCCAGGAGTACATCTACTGCCATGCCGGCCTTCCTATGGGTACCCAGGGACATGTTCTGGCAGAGGTCGACAATGATAGGGGAGTACTTTCCGCACTTCTCATGATGAAGAGAGGTTGCAAGGTTTTCGTCCGCGGAAACTACGGACTCGACATCCTTCGCGAATTCGATCCTCTTCTGAAGGTTGTCGACGAGAACTACATTCTTGCCGGCAGAGTTCTTGGAGTCGTCAAGGGATACAGCCTGGAAGAGGTTGAAGATTTCAACCAGGCCGATTACAACCTTCCCGTGTTCTTCCCTACTGTTGGCATGAGTGACGAAGAGGTCGAGCAGCAGATGCAGGTTTATCGTGCTGACGCGGCTGCATCTCCCCGCAAACGCTGAGGATGCTTCATGGCACGCCAGGTCTCATTCACATTCATTTACGCCACCGGTAACGGATATGTTTCCGTGGAGTCCGAAACGGACAAGAACCTATTGAAGATCGGCTGTCTAGGCATGGGTCCGATCTGGGGACTTTCCGACCATACCTGGGATTATGCCCTTACTTCGGAGATACAGTCTGCACTCGATAAATTGGAGTCAGATTGCGCCTTCTCAACCTGGGACGAATGCTATTTTGCCGAATACGAACCCGATCTGGAATGGGAGGTCATCATCGCTTACGATGATGGGTCCAAGAAACGTTCATTCGGCCAGGGAATGAAGGCTGAAAATCTGGACATCCTTGTTGAAGGAACCAAAT
>JAKSHV010000135.1 GCA_024399225.1 archaeon
TCATCGGAGGAGGAATCTCCAAGCACCACGTCATCTGGTGGAACCAGTTCCGCGGCGGACTCGACTACTGCATCTACCTCACCACCGCCATGGAATACGACGGATCTCTTTCCGGAGCACAGATCAGGGAGGCCGTTTCCTGGGGCAAGGTAAAGTACAACGCCAAGAAGATGACCGTGGAAGGAGATGCTACCATCTCTCTGCCTCTCATCTACGCAGGCGTAATCAACAGGCTCTGAACGCATGACCAAGAAGGTCCTGGTCACCTATGGTGACGGATACGGTCCGACCGTCATCCGCGCTGCCGAATCCGTACTCAGAGCGGTAGCGCCGGACCTGGAGATCTCCCGCGGAAAGATCGGTGCGGATGCATACGACAACACATCCTATGCACTTCCCCCTGAGACCATAGAACTGATCGCTCAGGCCGATGCCATCCTTTCCGGTCCCACCATGATGAAGGGCATCCCGGAACGTGATCCCCTTGTCACGATCAAGAAGCAGATGGGACTCTACCTGGAATACGGGGAGTTCTTCCGTCTGTGCGACTACATGGGCACCGTGGATCTTGACACGGTGGTCCTCAGCCCCACCGTCGAAAGCACACTGAACGTCTACGAGACCGAGAGCCTAGACGGTGTCGCCTCCGAGTACTACACCAGCATGGACCAGCTTTCCAAGATCTTCCCGAGATCGATCGAGCTCGCCGAGATGAGGAGAAGGAGGAAGGTCGAGCTGGTTAGCGACAACACAATGTACCCCATCAGGGAGAAGCTCATCAGAAGCGAGTTCCGCAAGAACTACGCCGCCAGCGAATTCATCGTCGGAGACCTTTCCACCAAGGTCGCCACATTCAGACTGGCACATGATCCCCAAAGCGTCGACACCCTTCTCTGCGACATCCATTCGGCCACATGCATATGGGGTCAGAACATGGGTCTCATCGGAGGAAGCGGACTGATGCCCAGGGCATTCTTCGGTGACAAGAAATCCCTTTACATGGCCTCCGAGGTCTATCCCGGCGAGGTCGCAGGCAGGGAGCTCAACCCCACCTCGGCCATACTTTCCGTAGCCGTCATGCTGCTGAGCTTCGGAGAAGAGGAGGCCTACCATCAGATTGTCAAGGCGGTACGCGAGATGTACCGCATCGGCCGCACCACTCCCGACGTGGGCGGCAAACTCAATGCAGAGAAGTTCGCGGAGGGAGTCAAGAAACTGGTTCTCCCCGAGATGAACTCCTAAACGGATTAAACAGGAAGTGGAGAAATGAAGAACGCAGGACACCGCGAGACCATCGAGGCCGCACTGAATTTCGAAAAGACCGACAGGACCCCAGTCAACAACTTCGCACTCGTCACCGCTGCACGCAGTGCCGGGATCCTTGTCAAGGATGCAAGGTACACCCCCGACGTGTCCGCGAAGGTCTCAGTAGACTATGCACTCAAGACCAAGTCCGACTTCGTCAAGCCCGTCGTCGACTCCCAGATACCCTTCGCCGACCTTGGAATGGATGTCGAATTCCCCGATGACGACTACGGAAGAGTACGTTCGACCTTCATCCACGACGTATCCGAGATCGACGAGGTCGCATTCTTCGACCCAAAGAACGTCTCCGAATGCCCTAAGTTCGACAAGTGTATCCTGCAATCCCTTGCGGAAACCGAGAAGTACCTCCCCGAGGACCTTCATGTCTGCGGACTCTCCTGGGGCCCCATCTCCACTGCGGGATACATCATGGGTACCGAGGACATGATCTTCGCAGCCATGGTCGGCGAGGAAGAGGCAGTCACCAAGCTCGTCCTGAAATGCGCAGACTTTGTCGCAGACCAGGAGAAGGCCCAGATTGATGCAGGAGCAAGTCTCATGTGGATGGCGGACCCCACCTCATCCGAGGACCTCATCTCCCCCGATATGTTCCCCATCGCACTCGCCGGAATCAAGAGCGCCATCGGATCCGTCAAGAAGGACTACTCCGACACCCTCGCATTCCTTCACGTCTGCGGTAACACTGTGGACCTCATACCCCACATCGCCGGAACCGGAGCTGACTGTCTCAGTTTCGATCACGCGGTCGACCCTGCCGTCGCAAGACAGAAGGCAGGTAAGGATCTGGCACTTATGGGAAACATCGATCCCGTCAAGTATATCATGAGCGGAACTCCCGATGAGATCACCAGGAAATGCTATGACATCATCGGTGCCTGCGGTGCAGAGGGCGGATTCATCCTCGCACCTGGATGCGAAACCCCTATCTCATCTCCCGACGAGAACGTAATCGCCATGGGTGATGCGGGAATCAACTACTGGAAAAGTAATTCATTCTGATTTCTCATCCTTGCCGTCGGCATACTGGATCAGGAGCAATCCTCCGACCAGGACGGCAAGGAAAAACACTTCCAGTCCACTCATGACTTCTCCGAAGAGAATTATTCCCGCGATGGTGGACAATACCGTGCCGCAGCCTGTCCAGACCGCATAACAGGCTCCGAGGGGAATACCGCTTTTGATACCCAGATTGAGGAAATAGATACTCACTAGGTTGATGATGAATGTCACCACCGTCCAGAACGGATCGGTGAATCCATCAGAGAGACCCATGGTACTAGCCCATCCCATCTCGAAGAAACCTCCGATCACGAGATAGATCCAGGGATTCATCACATTCCTCCCGCAAGTTCCAGTCCCGAGATACCGATAAGGATCATCATCACTGCGACGATCTTGAGGATGTTGAACGATTCCTTCAAAAATAATCTGCTCAGGAGAAGGGTTACCACCGAACCGACCGCGGTCCAGATGGCGTAGGATATTCCGATGTTCAGTGTACGCATTCCGAGTGAAAGGAAATACAGACTGAGTATCATCGAAATGAGGCAGAGTCCGTACCATACGGCCTTATAAGCCCTGTCAGAGGTTTTGCCGGCCTTGTCCAATGCCATGACCCAGGCAGGCTCGAAGAAGCCCCCGACTATGACATAGACAAGGTCGATCATAAGAATCACTCTTACTGGTTGACGTAAGCCTTGAAGACTTCCATGGCCGCATAATCGCCACACCTGATGAGGAAGATCTCGGTAGGGGTGTCAGGCTTGCGGTGGGACTCGATGAAGTCCTTGTCATCCATGATGCTCTCGATGAGCTTGCAGATGTTGCAGCCGATGTCGGCGGCGGGATAGAATCTCACTCCGACAGTGTCGCAGATCCTTCTGCAGTCGTCGTCGGTGAGTTTGATGGAAGCGAGATCCTCGATGCCGTTCTGTTTGGCGTAGTATTCGAGTTTCTTTCTCTGTAACATAATGCCAGTATCCTCAAACGGATATAAAGGGAGAACCCAACAGAGAACTCGAGAAAAGTTAAGTGGTGCAAGGGACGAGATTTGAACTCGCGGACCGCTATGGACTAGCCCCTCAAGCTAGCGTCGTTGGCCATGCTTGACTACCCTTGCAGTAAAACACCTTATCGACAGGTACTTAATAAGCGTTTTGGTCTGACCCGTTTCCACCCATCCCAAAAACCTATTAAACAACCTCAATTATGCGATGAATCGTCAATAGAGAGAGGACAGCTGACGGTAGGACCTTCGGGTCTGGCTGAGGAAGTTCCCTCCTCCACGGGTAAAGATGAGCCGAGAAATTCGGCAGGGCGAGAGCTCTGGCAAGGGCCCAGAAACGACACAGTTCCGGTAAACAGGATGACCTGTCTGTCAGCGACGTTCCCGGAGATCTGGTGAAACGGCGACACCTCATCGGAGCAAGCTCATACAGCCGGGATGAGATACCTGCGACCGGCGGGTAGAGTGCGTTAGTTGAATGCTGTCTGAAACAGAAGGGGGGCTA
>JAKSHV010000136.1 GCA_024399225.1 archaeon
GACCTAAATCTGAAAAACCCAGGTATTTGTCTGTCAAAGTTCCAGAAGTATCAACAAACTGTTTATCCATACACCGATATACAAGTACAGGAGTTGTCATTGTGGCGACAGGCATATTGAAGAGCATTTCGGAGAACAGGCTGGTGATCTCGGCCATGGTCGAGAGGAACCTGAAAGGAAGATACAGGAACAGTGCGATAGGTATCGTATGGAACATACTCATGCCGGTGCTTCTGATCCTCGCCGTGTGGCTGGTTTTCTCACAGGTGAAGACCTATCATTCCGAGGCCGATTTCTGGCTCTACCTCAGTGTCGGTATGTTCGCCATGACCACCTGCAGCAGTTGCCTCAGGGGCCGTGTTTTCTTCACCAATGCAAGCTATGTGAAGAAGATCGCCATCCCCAGGTGGGTCGAGGTGCTTTCGGATGTCCTGGCACAGTTCGTGACCCTCATCATCTCCTTCGTGCTGCTCATCATCATCGCAGCAATCAGCGGACATGTCTTCGATGTAACCGCAGTATTGTTCCTGCCGCTGGCATTCATCCTGCTCTTCGTGATGTGCCTCGGCTGTTCATTCCTGTTCTCCACCCTCAACGTAGTCAGCAACGATATCGGCCACATCATGTCCATAATCAGCAGGATCGCCGTATGGCTCACCCCCGTCTTCTTCTTCATGAGCGAGACCTCTGAGCTCCTCAGGACTGTGGCGACCTGCAATCCCTTCACCTACTTCGTCGAGGTACTCCACCAGATCATCTACTGGGGAGAGATCCCCGACTTGGCCTACCTGGGCCTTGCCGCACTCATCGCATTCGTCTTCTTCGCATTCGGATGGGTGGTTTTCAGCCGCTATGAAAAGAATCTCGCGGAGATGTTATGATGACCGACAACGTGATCGAACTCAAAGGTCTGACCAAATCGTTCAAGGTCTACGACGGAAACGGATCCGTCCTCGGCAGGAGGAAGACAGTTGACAAAGAGGTCCTCAAAGGGGTCGACCTCACTGTGGAGAAAGGGGAGATCGTGGGAATCCTCGGAGGAAACGGAAGCGGTAAGAGTACCCTTCTGAAAATAGTCTCCGGAATCCTGGCACCTTCCGCAGGAACCGTGACGGTCAACGGAAAGGTAGCAAGCATCCTCGAACTCACCGTCGGATTCCATGACGACCTCTCCGGAATCGAGAACATCTACATCCGTGCCAAACTCTACAACATCCCCAAGAGTGTCATCGACGAGAGGCTCCAGGATATCATCGACTATGCCGACATCGGCGACTACATCTACAGTCCTGTCAGGATGTATTCCTCGGGAATGAAATCACGTCTTGCGTTCGCCATCATGATCAACGTCGATGCAGACGTATTCGTCATCGACGAGGCACTGAGCGTCGGAGACTCCCGTTTCAACATGAAGACCACCGGATTCATGAAGGGTCTCGCCATGAAGGGAAAGACCGTGCTCATCACCTCGCACAGCACATACACGCTCAGGAGCATCTGCAGCAGGGCGGTCATCCTCGAGGGCGGAAAGATCGTCAGGGAGGGTATCCCCGAGGAGATCTGTACCGTCTACGACACCATCGACCTCGGTTCGGAGGAGGACGTACGCAGACAGGCGGACTACGGTGTCCCCCTTGCGGAATACAGGATGTCAAAGCTCTGCATAAGGGACAACGATCCCGAGAAGGGTGCGGAGTGGCTCCAGAAGGCCGCCTTCTCCGGAAACCCCATCGCCATGACCGAATATGCCGAACTCTGCATCGACAGAGGCGACATGGAGAGTGCCGAAAGGTTCCTGCTGATGGCCGCCAAACGCGGACACCGCGATGCCATGTGGAAATACTCCGTGCTCCACTCCGAATTCCAGGAGGACGACCTCGAGAGGACCCTCGAGATCATGTCACGCAAGGGAGACCACTTCGATGCATACAGGTATGCCGAATACCTCCGCATCGTCGCCAGGAACGAAGCGGGACTAGAGAAGGCATACAAGGCCTACCGCGTGGCCGCGGAACTCGGCAACCTCGATGCGAAATACCGTGCGGCTTCCATGCAGATCAACGGAACCGGTACCCCCATCGACATCAAGAGCGCCATCGCGGACCTGGAGGTCCTGGGCAACTACGGACATCCCAAGGCCATGTCCGACCTCGCCAAGATATACATGGACGGAAGGTACGTCAAACCCGATTACGAGACAGGTTTCAACTGGACCCTCAAACTAGCAAACGCGGGAATCGCCGACAGCCAATTCACCGTCGCCATCATGTATTCCAGCGGAATCGGAACCGAGGTCAACATGGAGGAGGCGAACGCCTGGTTCAAGAGATATGCGATATCCGCTCTCGAGGGTCCCGTCTCCGAGGCGTCCGAATCCGCCAAGATCATCGGATGCAGACTGCCTCTCGACAGCTTCAAGATCAACAACGTCCTCATCAAGGGATATTCAAAACGTGCCCTGTCCGAGAACCTCACCACCATGATGGATGCGAGCAAGGTCAAGAAACAGGACTATGTGTTCCAGCTCGCCAAACAGGCCGCATACACCTCCGGAAAACCCCAGACCTTCCTTGCGGACTGTTACTACAGGGGAATCGGTGTGGAGGCGGATCCCGCCAAGGCATTCGAACTGTTCCATGTGGCAGCCGATTCCGGAAGTTCCAGGGCGATGATGACCCTCGCACTGATGTACAGGTACGGAGTGGGAACCGAACGCAACCAGATGATGTTCGAGAGGTACATCCGCATGGCCGCCAAGAGAGACAACACCGTTGCACTCAACGTCGTGGACGAATGGAAGAAGACCAACCAGGCCCGCCTGAAGAAGGTCGCCGACCCCCGCAAGGTCAACAGGAGAAGGAACAGCAAACGTTCCGGAGGAAAATCCTGATGTGTCCCGAGAACGTCGACAACGAGTTCAGCGACCTTGTGGTCAACCCCCCGAACGGACTGGATCCTAACTGGGTACATGAGGCACCTCCGCATGAGATACGTCCCGAGGACGGTTCCATCATGGAGAACCTCTTAAAGGATGAGAAATGGGACGAGTTCCTCGACCACCTCATATCCGACGTCGATGACCCGGACGAGATGATGGTCACCGAGTCCTTCATCAGGAAGAGGGAGTACCGCCCCATCGTCGAGAAACTGGTTGCTGGAACATATGACTTCCCCATCCCCACCAGGATCGAGATCCTCTTTCTTAATAACACGGCGACCACCAAGATCTACACCTTCAAGAGCTCCAAGAGCATCGCCGAGCACACCATCGTCAGGATGATCGCCTGGCAGATGAACAGGTACAGCTACCTGTTCTCCCCCAACCTATACTCCGTCAGCGAGAACGACGGCGTGAGGGGAGCCATCAACTCCATCATCAAGTTCCTCGGAAACGGGGAGGAATACTGCTACAAGGCGGACCTCAGCGACTTCTTCAATTCCATCGATGTCAGCCTGCTGTTCGATGAATTATATGCTCACATCGATGAGAAGGACCACGGTGCCATCAAGGTGCTTGAGAAGATCGTCATGAACCCCAGGGTCAAGGTCGTGAGACTCAGCGACCCCACAGGAAAACCCACCTTCGAGGATGATCTCGCGAAGGGAGTCATGGCGGGAATGCCTTTTGCTTCCTTCCTTTCCAACTTCTTCCTGCGCAACCTCGATTGGCTGCTGTTCCTCAACAAGATCCCGTTCTTCAGATATGCAGACGACATGATGGTGGTCACCGAGACTCCTGAAAAGCTTGAGGAGATCAAGCAGTTCATCCAGGGTTATGTTGACGGAAAGA
>JAKSHV010000137.1 GCA_024399225.1 archaeon
AAAATGGGAGCAGGAACAGCAGCACAGGGAAGGCACAACAAACACAAGACTCACATCCCCTGCCGCAGGTGCGGAAAACGTTCTTACAGCGTCAGGAAAGGTATCTGCGCATCTTGCGGATACGGAAAGACCGCAAGGATCAGAAGCTACAGCTGGGCAAAAGTCCACGAGTAAAGGGATTAAATGTCAGGGCCGAGGCACTACTGCGGCGTGGTCGGAATCAATGCCGGTCACAATGTCGTTGCAGATCTTCAGAAAGCCCTGATGATTATCCAGAACCGCGGACAAGACAGTGCTGGCGTCTCAGTTTTTGACGGTGTTGTCATCAACACCGTCAAGGACGCCGGACTTGTCCAGGTTGCGCTTCCCAAGGAGCGCATTGAAAATATTGAAGGAAAGGTCGGAATCGGTCACGTACGTTACGCGACCACCGGAGGAAAGGGCGCGCAGAACGCACAGCCCATGACCCTCACCACCGCCTTCGGAATGATGGCACTGGCACACAACGGTGACCTCACCAATTATGCGAAGCTCAAGACCGAGTATATGGCCCAGGGAGCAGTTTTCCTTACTGACTCCGACACCGAGCTCATCATCAACCTTCTGAGCCGCCACATGGGTCAGGACCAGGATCCCATCAAAGCGATCAAGGCAGTCATGGCCGAGGTCGACGGTGCATACGCACTGGCACTTATGATCAACGGTAGGATGTTCGGAATCAGGGACCCGCTTGGAATCAGGCCCCTCGTCATCGGAAAACTTGATGATGGATACATGATCTGCTCCGAATCCAGTGCGATCTACGCTCTCGGCGGAGAGATCGTAAGGGATGTAGCTCCCGGAGAGATCATTGAGGTCACCCAGACCGAGATTAAGTCCTACGCTCCTTGCAACAGATGTGCTTATGCACACTGCTTCTTCGAATGGGTATACTTCGCAAGGCCCGACTCCATTATGGATGAGCGCGAGGTCTACGAGGTAAGGAAGAATATCGGAAAGGTTCTCGCACGCGAGCATCCTGCCGATGTCGACCTCGTCATGCCCATTCCTGACTCCGGACGTGCACACGCTATCGGATTCTCCATCGCTTCTGGAATCCCCTATGAAGAGGGATTTATGAAGAACAGGCTTGCCGGAAGGACCTTCATCATGCCCGACCAGGCAACCAGGGAGAAAGCAGTCTCCGATAAGATGATCCCCATCAGGAGTGCCGTCAACGGAAAGAGAATTCTCATCATCGACGACAGTATCGTCAGGGGAACCACACTCAAGAAACTGGTTTCCATGCTCAGAGATGCCGGAGCAAAGGAAGTCCACGTACGTGTCGGAAGCCCTCCAATCATTGCACCCTGTTTCTACGGAATCGACATGAAGAACAGGGAGCAGTTCATCGCCAACAAGCACACCGTCGAAGAGATTCGCGAGATCATCGGTGCGGACAGTCTCGGATACATCAGCATCGAGGGTGTCGTCGAGGCTATCGGAAAACCTGCAAGCGATCTTTGTCTTGCATGCGTCAATGCCAAATATCCCACAAAGATCGAAGGCGAAGAGCACAGGTACCAGACCAAGCTCACCGATATTCAGTGATCAAGCCAGCATGGTTTGAGGATTTTATCCAAACCTTTATGTAGGGAAATTTAATCCCTAGTTTATCCACTGGGCAGGTAGATCAGTTGGAAGATCGTTACATTGGCATTGTAGAGGTCGCGAGTTCGAATCTCGCCCTGTCCACCATCTTTTAAATCGTTGATTGCCGTTCAAGTTTCAATCGAAGTGATTCTATGTTTTGTAGAAAATGCGGAGCAGAGATCGGGGAAGCTAAATTCTGTCCCAAATGCGGAGAGCCTACCGGCGTGGCGGCAACTCCTGCAACTTCCTCCATCAGGCAGCACTCTGATGGAAAACATGTAAACAAAATCGCATATGGACTTCTTGCAATCCTGCTCGGTTCTTTCGGAGTCCACCGTTTCTACAGCGGAAAGATCCTTTCCGGAGTTGTTTATCTTCTTTTCTGTTGGAGCGGCATTCCTTCTCTCCTAGGCCTTATCGAAGGTATCATCGCACTTGTTGCAAAAGGCGAAGGCGATGAAATCTACGTGGATCCGGATAAGTTCTTCATATCCTGAGTGCAAGATTGACTTTAATCAAACTTCTTACCCTTTTTCAATTCTGTATTTAAAATCAATCTATTCAACCGAGAGTTGAGAAATAGTTATATAGAAGTTTAAACACTCCGATATGTCATAGAATAAAATGGAGTCTGAATGAAATGGCAAAAAGACAGTTCAAAACGGAATCCAAACGCATTTTGGATATGATGATCAACTCGATCTACACCCACAAGGAAATCTTCCTCAGGGAACTCATTTCCAATGCATCCGATGCAATCGACAAACTCAACTACAAATCCCTCAGTGATGCATCCCTCGGAGTCGTCAAAGAGGATCTGAAGATCACCGTCTCCGTCGATAAGGACGCACAGACCGTCACTGTCTCCGACAACGGTATCGGAATGACCGAAGAGGAGATGGAAAAGAACCTCGGTTACATCGCACACAGTGGTACCTTCGAGTTCAAACAGTCCGTCGAAGCAGGAGCAGACTCCCAGGCCATCGGACAGTTCGGAGTAGGATTCTACTCTTCCTTCATGGTCGCAGACCGTGTCACTGTAATATCCAAGGCAGCCGGAACCGATGTAGCCCACAAATGGGTCAGCGACGGTGTAGATGGATACACCATCACCGAGGCCGAGAAGGAGACCGTCGGAACCGACGTCATCATGCATATCAAGGACGACGTAGACGATGAGGAGTACAGCGAATTCCTCGAGACCGAGAGGCTTAAGGAACTTGTCGAGAAATATTCCGACTACATCCGCTGGCCCATCCACATGATCGTAGAGGAAAGCGAGTGGAAGGAGACCGGAGAGACTGACGAGAACGGAGAACCCAAGAAAGGCTACGTCACCACAACCTCCGACAAAGTCGTCAACAGCATGATCCCCATCTGGCAGAAGCCCAAGTCCGAAGTGGACGATGCAAAATGCATCGAGTTCTACAAGGACAAGTTCCACGACTTCGAGGATCCCGTATCCGTTGTCAGGGTAAACGTAGAAGGTAACGTCACCTACAAGGCAATGCTTTTCATTCCTTCCAAAGCACCCTACGACTTCTACACCAGGGAATTCCAGCCTGGACTCCAGCTCTACTGCAATGGAGTCCTCATCATGGACAAGTGTGCCGACCTGCTTCCCTACTGCTTCAGGTTCGTACGCGGAGTCGTGGATTCTCCCGACTTCTCCCTTAACATCTCCCGTGAGGTCCTCCAGCATGACCGCCAGCTCAAGGCAGTCGGTACCAACCTCACCAAGAAGATCAAGGCAGACCTCGAGCGTCTCATGAAGGATGACGCAGAGAAGTACCAGACCTTCTACGCAAGCTTCGGCAAGCAGATTAAATACGGAGTCATCGACCAGTACGGTGCACAGGCAGATCTCCTAAAGGACCTCGTCATGTTCCCCTCCGTCAAAGAGGACAAACAGGTTTCTCTTGCAGACTATGTTGCGGCAATGCCCGAGGACCAGAAGAAGATCTACTTCGTCACCTCCGATTCCTCCGCACACGCAAAGAACCTGCCCCAGGTGGAGCCTGTTCTCGACAAGGGATACGACGTCCTCGTGTTTACCGACGAGATCGACACCTTCATCACCACCACTCTCAGGAACTACAACGAGAAGGAGTTCTGCAACGT
>JAKSHV010000138.1 GCA_024399225.1 archaeon
TACCTCTCCCTTGCGGGAGAGGGTTTGATTCTGATTAAGATCGGATCTCACGATTCGAATTCGCACTTGCACTTGGTGAGGTACACCGCGACGATGACTCCCACTGCGATGCAGATAAGTCCGCTTCCGGAGAAGATGATGGAGAGGACGAGGCATACGAAGGATGCCTTGTAATGCTTCTTCATGTGGTCGAGGACACCGGAGATGATGGCGAACACTCCAGAGAGGGTGATGATGGCTCCAGCTCCGATCAGGAAGGCCTGGAAGAAATCCTTGTCGAATCCCTGGGACACGAGGTACTCCCAAACGGTCTGGGTTCCGTCGTAGTCGGTGTGGCTGAGCTCGTTGATGACCTCGTCGAGCATTCCGACGCTGGCGAAGAGCATCAGTCCGGTGAAGAGTGCGACCGCACCCCACACGAGAGTGAGGATCTTGACGGTGTTGAGGGTTCCGCTCATGTCCTTCACGCTTGCGGTGGCTACGACGGCTCCCTCGGGGACCTCGCCCCAGTAGGTATCCTCGTCGATGTTTGCACCGCATCCGGGGCAGAACCTGTCTCCTGGAAGGAGTTCCCTGCCGCATTCGGTACAGTATCTTTTGTCGGTCATTTCAATCACTTTTTGGAAAAATATGGAATGGGGAGGAGGACCTCCCCGGGTTGATAGTTTCAGAGCTCGCAGGATTCGAGGGCCTTCTTGAGGAACTCGATCTCCTCATCGGTAAGGGTGATTCCCTTTCCGCACTTGGATTTGTCGGGGGCCCACTCCCTGATGTCGTACTTGGGCTCGTTTCCATTCCAGCTGACAAGGTTGAACTCCTTGGTCCATCCCTTGGGGGATTCGGACAGAACTGCGATGGGTTTCACGATTTCGTACCTGAACTTGTCGGATGAATTTGCAGCCATTTTGCTAACCTCCCCGTTTATTATTATATTAGTATAAAACTTTTAAAAAAATAATATAGGAAATTCCTGTGGAATATAGGTGATTTCCCGGGGCGACCCCATTGATCATGCCTGTTTTCGCGGGTGAGGATATGGTGATAAGAGACCCAGTCGATGCCACATGATGGATTCGTTAGGATACCTTTAAAAAACAGGGGTATCATATGCGATTCTAGGAAAAGCCCCGCAGGCTGCCGGAGAATAAGGAAAAATGGACGGAACCGCAAGCACAGCACTCATCATAGTTGTCATCTTCCTTCTGGTCCTCTCCGCGTTCTTCTCCGCATCCGAGACCTCCTATACCGGTCTCAGCAAGGCGAGGCTCAAGAGCATGGACCCCGAAGGGGAGAAGAAGAAGGTCCAGAGGGCCCTTGTGAACTGCTCCGACTTCGACAGGCTTCTCACCACCATTCTGGTCGGAAACAACATCGTCAACATCGCATCCTCCACCATCTGTACCGCGCTCCTCACCGACGCGCTGGGAGAGACCTGGGGAGTCATCGTTGCAACTGTCCTGATGATCACCGTCCTTCTGATCGCCGGAGAGAACACCCCCAAGACCCTCGCCAAGAGGAATCCCGAGAAGGTCGCGATCTTCCTCGGAACCCCTCTCTACTGGTTCTCCGTGATCCTTTCCCCCATCACCTGGGTCTTCCTCAAGATCACCAAGGGAGTAACCCATGTGGCACATGTCGATGAGGAGGCGCCCTCCATCACCGAGGATGAATTATCTGTCATGATCGACGAGATCCAGGAGGAGGGAACCCTTGAGAAGAGCGAGTCCGAGCTCATCAAATCCGCAATGGAGTTCGATGACATCCGCATCTCCGAGATCTCCGTGCCCCGTGTGGACATGGTGGCCGTGAGCATCACCGCCGACATCGAGAGCGTCAAATCCCTCTTCATCAGCACCGAGTTCTCCAGGATCCCTGTCTACGAGGGAACTGTCGACCGCATCATCGGTGCCATCTTCTTCAAGGACTTCTTCATGAAGTACTCCACCAGGAAGAACTTCAGGATCGCAGACCTCATCAGGCCCGTCAGGTTCGTCCCCAGGGACGAGAGCCTCGACGACGTCATGAACGAGCTGCAGAAGAGCAAGCTCCATATGGCTATCGTCCTCGACGAGTACGGGGGAACCTTCGGTCTCGTCACCATGGAGGATATCCTCGAGGAGCTCGTCGGAGAGATATGGGACGAGAGCGACGACGTCAAGAGGGCTTTCGTAAGGGAGTCCGAGAACGTATACGTCGTGCTCGGAGACGCCAACATAAGTGATGTCATGAACGATCTGGGTCTTATGTTCGATCCGGAGGAATGCACCTCTCCGATCGTCGCCGGTTACATAGGTTACAAGCTCGGCAGGATGCCCGTCGTGGGCGACAGGGTCGAATGCAAAGACGTCACCATAATCGTAAGGTCCATCCGCTCACGCCGTGTGAGGGAGACCACCTTCGTCATCCACAGGGATGAGAAGAAGGACGAGGTCACTGTTGAAGGTTCTGAATGACCTTTTCCAGGAACTGGGTCATGTTCCTGATGGCCACTTCCTTTTTAGCAGGGTTGGAAGCGACCTTTCCGGTGATGGAGATAACATCTCCGTGATGTGCGACGGAATACTGTCCGCAGACGGCCTTCTGCTTGTCGAGACGGGTGTAGAAGACGCAGTCGTCGTCGATCCTGTTCTCCAGGTCCTCGATGTATTTCTGGAGGAGGTCTGCGCCGAGCCTTGCGAACAGAGCATCCATCTCCTTCTGCTTGGTGACCATCTGCTGAAGGATGAGCATCTGGTTTCCGTGCTCGCTCTCGCTGATCTCGGTCTGATACTCGTCCGTTCCCACAAGGTCGGTGAAGGTCTGGGCCACAAGGTCCTCTTTCTCGGTCGCATAACAGAATGTCTCAATCCTAAGCCAGTGGAACGTTGCCTGCATCAATCCTGCCTCCTGTGGTTGTAGAATACCTCGTAGAGCTCGTCGGGGTTCTGGGTGGTCATGGTGAGGACCAGCCTGCCGGCCATCTTCACGGATACGGCTCCGTCGATGCCGGGTGCGGTGTAGTTCCTGAACTTGACCTTCTTGATGCCCCACTCGCTGTAGTTCCTCATGATGTCGATGTCACCCTTCTTGACGTCGATGACGTGGGTGAGGGGAGCCTCATACTTCTTCAGCATGGTGATTTTGATCTTTTCTTCATCGATGACGATGCGGATCTTCACGAAGTAGCATATGGCGATGATCGCCGCGGTGATTGCTGTAAAAATAGCGAACTGCCAGTATCCGTTCACAATGCCGGCGAAGCTGCAGACAAGAAGGAAGAGGTCGGTCGCAATAAGCATCAGCGCGAGAATTTTGAAAGGGGTCTCCGGGATGATATCCTGGGTTTCCTCGTAGATCACTGCCACGATTCCGCCATTGTCTGGATTGTTCTTAACCTTGTTGACGGTATGATTCCTTAAGGTCCGTAAGGTTTATATTGGATGTGTATATAGACGGATTCACTGGGCCCATTGCTTAGATCGGCTAGAGCGTCCGACTGATAATCGGAAGGTCATGAGTTCAAATCTCATTGGGCCCACTATTGTGAACTTTTTCAATAGCCAGCATAATTAATTTTGCTGAATTGTCGCCTTTTTTCATTCTGTATGTTCTCATATTTCTCACTTTTGGATCATTAGTTTGATTGTTCGAGGCTGGACATCTCATGTCCAGCCTCATTTTGTGACTCAGTTGAAGCGGTTTTTGTATCTTTTACGACTCATTGCATTCTTGTGGTCAACCCTGTCCAAACCGAGATATTTTGCAGTAATCTCT
>JAKSHV010000139.1 GCA_024399225.1 archaeon
GAACCGTCACCCTCAGGGACAGGGACACCACCGAGCAGAAGAGGATCAGGATGGAGGACGCACCCGCCATCATCGACGACCTCATCACCGGCAAGCGCAAGTTCGCAGACCTCTGAGTCTAAAAATCACTTAGCCCGGGAGACCGGGCGCTCCTTTTTCAAGTCTGATGCATCATTACCATGTTGTGAACCTCTATTTATAAAGTATATCGTTGCATTACTATAAATTAAAAAAACAATCACCTATCGATACTTGTGCCCAAACTGACTTTGTACCATGGTTCGATCAATGAGATCAAGAAACCGATTCACGGATTTGGGACCTCTAGCAATGATTACGGCAGGGGATTCTATTGTACAGAATCTGAGGAGATGGCAAAGGAATGGGCATGCCAGAACGACTGTACTGGACACAGCAACAGATATTCGTTGGAAACCGAAGGGCTGTCACTCCTGGATCTCAATTCCACACCTTACAATGAACTGAACTGGATCGCCATCCTGCTAAGAAACAAACATCCCGTTCTCGATTCAGATATGGATGTATATCGCACCGAGAAGATCATCGAGAAATATTATGTCGATACCACACAGTACGATCTTGTGAAAGGATATCGTGCAGATGATTCGTATTTCCAATACGCAACCATGTTCGCACAGGGGAGACTGTCCCTCGAGAAACTAAGACTGGCACTGCGCCTTGGCGGCTTCGGTACCCAGATCGTGCTGATATCGGAGAAGGCATTCGACAGGATACAGTATGAATCAAGCTCACCCGTGGACCCGAACGCATATTACTCGAACTATCTAGAAAGAACACAGCAGGCGTGTTCCGCATTCTCGGAACTTACCAGATACAAGGGTGTCAAACCAGAAGGTACGTACATAGATTCCCTGTTGGAGGATTAAGATGGAAACCTACAACAAATTCTATCTTGAATCAGCCAAGAATGTACTGGGTCATGCTGTGGAATACATCATCAATGACAAAGGAATGTCACCTGAAGATTTCACCAGAATGTTCGTATCATCAGGGTATGCCAAACTATTCGGATACGGAGACCCGAGGGTTGTCTGCGGACTGACAGGAATCGGCCTGGCTGCAAAGATGCTCTGTGCGACAGGACACGAGGTAGATGAGAACATAGGACTCATCTATCGCGGGAATCTATCGGAAGAATACTGGGCAGGATGGGCACTGGCACATTACCAGTGGTACTGCGGAAGAAGGTTCGATAGCATACTGAACAAGATCCCTCTTTCGGAAATAATCAGAATGTACCATCCCTTCCATGAGATGGATATCAGCCACTTCATCAGCACCATGGAACACCGTTATCATGATCCCGCACGCGAAACCAACCTTAAGATCCATAGAAAACTCGGTGGACTGTCGCAATCGGAGCTCGCAGATAGATCCGGTGTGAACCTGCACATGATACAGCTATACGAACAAAGAAAGAGCAATATCGACAAGGCTCAGGCATACACTCTCGCAAGACTTGCCGCCGCTCTTCGCTGTCCGATGGAAGACCTTATGGAAGACCCCCTCCACGCAGGTGAAATGAAACTTGACTGGGACACCATCAATCAATGAAACGGAGAGATGTTGATGTTGCATGCATATCCCGAATTCTATGTGAAGCACGCCCAGTCCGCGATAGGAAATGTGTTTCATCAGGCGATGAACCTGTACAATTACTCCATTGAAGCGTTCGAACAAATGCTCATCAAATCACCGGAGATAAGGGAATTCGGTATCGGCAATCCCCATTATGTCGCAGGATTGTCAGGTACCGAATTATTCGCACGCATTCTGGAAACCCACAGGAATAACGGCGAATTCATAGTACTTCCCGTTCCTCCGAACACCCTTCTCAAAACCGAGGAATACTGGGCCGGATGGGCTCTCGCATACTACCAGTGGTATTGTGCCAGACCGTTCAAAACAATCCTAAATGCGGTACCACTGAAGGACATCATACTGATGTATCATCCGTTCCATGAGATGTCAATAACACGTTTCGTTGAGGAGATGGAACGCAGATTCCAGGAACGCAACAGTGTTTCCAAACTGAAGACCATGAGGGAAATCTGCGGACTGTCGCAATCGGAACTCGCAAACAGATCGGGAGTGAAGCTCCGCACCATCCAATCATACGAGCAGAATCATAGCAATATCAACAAAGCACAGGTCAACACTATTGCTAGATTGGCATATGTTTTAGATTGTTCCATCGAGGATCTCCTGGATGATCCTTTATGGGCAAGAGAATTGATACCCGATGGGAAACTCTGAATTGCGTTTCTGAATATTTATAGAAAACCGCTAAACGGGCATTTTCCAGATATTTTCCTTGCAAAATGGCTTGATTTTCACTGCTTTTTCATAATAACTCTATCAAAAATACAGGATTCTGATAAATCTTTAAATCAACACTTCGCCGATTCTTCATATGGTGATTAGAAATTGGCGATCAATGATCTTGAAGACCTTGAAAAGCTCACCGTTCTGAAGGCCCAGATGAACTCCTTCTCCGCGAAGGACATCAGCAAGGGTCAGTACCCCACCGTGTCCGGAGACGACACCGTCTCCGACTGCATAGCGGCCATGCGCAAATCAGGATTCCAGGAGATCCCCGTGGTCGACGGAAAGGGGTACGTCGGAATGGTGAAGTACTCCACCCTTCTCAGAAAGAAGAGCGCAACCCCGGAGACCAAGGTCAAGGCAGTGCTTTCCAACCTCCCTCCCATCAACCCCGACTACAGCATCACCGAGATCGCAGAGGTCATGGTGAAGGAGAACTGCAGACAGCTGGCACTGCTTGACGGAAAGAAGATCGCAGACGTCGTCACCAGGAACAACCTGGTGGGAATCGCAGCTAAGATGAAGCCCCTGGAGGACTTCAAGGTGTGGGAGATCATGACCTCCCCCGTCGTCACCGTGAAGGAGAACGAGATGCTTGCGGAGGCCATCGACACCATGGTGGCACTGGACATCAGGACCCTTCCCGTCATCGACAGGCTCGGAAACCTCAGCGGCGTCATCGGTATGAACGAGGTCATCGAGAACAGCTGGAAGGCCGGGGAGAGGTCCATCGAACAGCTGAAGAAGAATCCCAGCAGCCAGATCCCCGTGTCCACCATCGCCGTCACCAGCGTGGTAACGGTCCAGTGGGACGACAGCATCGCGGACGTCGCCAAGGTAATGGCCGACAAGGGAATATCCACCCTGCCCGTGATGGACGGCGACGAGATCGTCGGTGTCGTCACCGAATTCGATATCGTGGAACTCATCGCCAACTGCGGAGAGAGGGAGGGACTGTTCGTGCAGATCAGCGGACTCTCGGAGGATGACAGGATCTACTCCGATGCCATGTACGCCGACATCCAGAGCGAGATGCAGAAGATCACGAAGATCGTCAAGCCCGAATCCCTAACGATCCACGTCGCCAGATACAACGAATCCGGGGACAGGAAGAAGTACAGCCTCACCGGAAGACTGTTCTACAACGGAAGGACGCTCAACTGCAAGCAGATCGGCTGGGACGTCGTCCAGGCCAACAAGGAGCTGCTGAAGAAGTTCGGAGAATCCATCAAGGACGACAAGGACAAGATCACATCCTTCAGAAGAAGGAAGTAAACCTCACAAAGGGGGAGATCCTCCCCCAAATGATATGTATATATTTCACAGTTTTATGAACATATTACAAATTTTGAACCAAAAACAGTGCAAAACATCATATCT
>JAKSHV010000014.1 GCA_024399225.1 archaeon
AAATGGAGGACAGGAAGGCAAAGTTCGTTCTCAAGAACTCCTCTCCTGCAATGGCAAATGCACTCAGGCGTACCATGCTCCAGGACATTCCCAAGATGGCCATCGACAAGGTGGAATTCCACCTCGGTCCCATCATGCAGGACGACAAAGAGTATGAGAGTGTGACCTCCCTGTTCGATGAAGTCATCGCACACAGGCTCGGTCTCATTCCCGTACCCACCACCGACCAGTTCACCTTCCAGAAGGACTGTTCATGTGGTGGAGTAGGTTGCCCCGGCTGTACCATCATGTACAGTCTGAACAAGGTCGGTCCCAGGACCGTCCTCTCCGGCGACCTCATGCCCCTCGGAGACTCTACCCTCAAGGTCAAAGATGAAAACATTCCCGTTGTGGAGCTGACCGACACCCAGGCCGTTCTGATCTACGCACATGCTGTTATGGGAACCGCCAAGCAGCACGTCAAGTGGCAGGCAGCATTCGGAGTCGGATACTCCTACATGCCCGTTGTCAGCATCGATGCCAAAAAGGCAACCGACGCAGACCTCCAGGCATACGCAACCAAGGAATACCCCGGACTTTTCAAGGTCGAGGGCGGAAAGCTCGTCGTAGATGAGGTCACCCGCGCATGCACCTACGGAAAGGCCATCGAGCAGGACGCCGAGATGGAAGCCGTCACCATCGACTGGAAGGATGATGAGTTCTTCTTCAAGTTCGAGACCGACGGATCTCTTACCGCAAGGCAGGTCCTTGACAAGGCAGTCGAGATCCTCTCCGCCAAGGCAGAGGAGTTCGCAGCCGTTGTCGACACTCTTTGACGCGAGTTAAACATTTACAGGCCCCGGTTCTCCGGGGCCACACCTTTTCTGAAAATACGGTCACTGGTAGTACTTGTCGGTGCCGCCGTAACCGGTTATGATCTTGTTCTTCCTGGTTTTGGCGATGAAGCTGTTCAAACGCTTCTCGAATTCCTCGGGGCGCTTCCTAGCCGCATCTATGTAGGCGACCCTGATCCTTTTGTAAGGTTCCGAGAATGCGCAGTAGTTGGCCCATACGGCCTTATCTTCCTTCAGACGTTCCAGTATATCCTCCGGGAACACATAGGGCGCAGAAATCAGTTCTAAGACGCTTTCGCGGACCTTGGGGTGCAGCTTCCCCTGCTGGTCGAGACGTATAAGTCTCTCGATATTGAGTCTGGAGTAACTGCTTCCCTTTCTGCGCGGTGTGAACCTCTGGATTCTGTGAAGGTGGTCGGTGTGTTTTATCACACCGTCGATCCATCCGAAGCATAGTGCTTCTTCCACTGCATCGTTGTAAAGCAGACCCTCCTCTCCGGATTCCTTCAGAGGGATCTCGAACCAGACCTCTTTGGCAGTCTCAAAATTGTCGGAAAGCCATTTCCTCCAGACCTCGCGGTCGTTGGTACGGATGATTAGTTCATCGGCCATGTCACATGAAATCCGTGAGCTTGCACTTCTTCACCTTGTCATTGTTGAAAAGGGAGTCCATGCTAATTTCGATGATCTTGATCCTGTCGACAGTATATTCGTCGAGCTCGTACTTCTCGCAGACGTCCTGTGATACCTTGAGATATTTCCTTACGGAAGCCTCATGCACGGTAAGGTTGAGTTTGTTTCCGCACATCTTCTTACCCATCATCTTGGTGCAGACACCGGCCAGAGGCACCCTACGGTATTTCGTACCGCATTTGACGCATCTGAGATTCTGGGTGGCGAAACTTCTCAGGTTTCCGATCATGTCGGGCATGAAGTGCTTGTTGATGACCTTGCTAGCAACATCCTGTGCGTTGACACCGCGGCATTTGATACCGAGCTCTAGCTGTGCGAACATCTTGTCCTTCATGCTTCCCAAGGTGGTGTATGCGGATTCCTTGGGGCCTTCGGAGATGTCATGGGTGTCGTGCGTGAATCCGAGGGTCTCGTACTGTGCAGGGGTTCCGATACGTCCACCCACAAGGTCCATACTCTTCTCGATGTCCTTGGGATCCTTCATCTCCATGGCGGCATGGTAGAGTTCCAGAGGATAGTGCCTGAGACAGTCGACGTTGTGTGCCTCCTTATCGATCTCGTTGGGGTTAAGCCTGGTGGTGAGAACGAGAGGACTGTCCATAAGTCCTCCACGCCTGTCGGGAAGGAAAGTCTTGGAGAAATTCAGCAGTCCGTCCATGGCGAGGATGATACAGTCCTCATCACCGTCGCAGTTCCTCCTCTTGGATGCGTGGTAGTAGGGATGTCCGTAACAGCCTCTGACGGAACTGTATCCGATAATCCTGCAGAGGATGCAACCAGAGGTGTGGGGTGCGAGACCGAACGCAATGGCGCCGATGAGGTCCTTGGCGGTCTCCGCCTTGTAATAGGGTTCGAGTCCGTAGATGCGGGTGAGTTCATCATCGCAGAACTTTGCTACCTTGACCATATATTCGCCGCAGTCTCTGGAGGGGACGATATCCTGGCACTTCAGTTCGACAATCTGTTCCGGGTCGGTGAGCGGCTCGTTGTTCCAGTCGTGGGTGTATCCGAGCTCGTGTGCCTTCTCGATCGAGAGTCCGATCTCACGGGGTTTGAAGTGTGTGAGGGGGATATCGGTCATGTCGTAACGGACCGTTCCGTCCCTGAAGATGGAAATTTCATGTTTGCGACGGAGGATTCCCTTTTCCAGCATCTCGGGGGTTTTGCTTTTGGAGGTGAGGACGTCGCAGCACTTTAGGGTCTCCCCGCTGTCGGGTTCCCTTACGGATGCGAGGGCTATCTTGTACTCCTTCTCGATATCGAGCGGGATGCCTTCTCCGTGGCTTTCGCCGGAGGCTTTGACGGGTTCGGTGTGGGTCTTGCAGATCCTGCAGTACACACGGAAAGTGACCTCTCCGCAGCTTGGGCACCTGCGGTGGCCCATGTCGGGCATGAGCATGGGTTTCTTGGAGGACTGGTCCTCCTTGGCTTTCTCCTTGAGTTCCTTTATGGCATCGATGGTGTTCCTGCTGGTGTGCTTCTCATCTGCCAGTGCCATCAGGACCTGTACCATGGGTGCTCCGGCCCTTTCCTTGGCCTTCTCGGGACGACCCATCCTGGTACCGACACGGGTCATGACCCTTGCCCTAACAAGGTATCCTGCAGCTTTGCTGATGGCTTCAAGGACCTCTTCGCCTTCGAGTTCGTTGATTTTGACGAGACTGCCGTTCTCGTTCCTGAGACCGAGGCAGTCGATCATGGGTTCGGTGTAGATCTCATCGATGATGACCTGAGGTCCGCTGACCTTGTGGAGCGCGTTGATATCCTCGAGGATACGTTTGGTCACAGGTTCGTTGGGGACGCAGATATGTCCCTCGGAGATGCGAGCATTTGCAACAAAATAATCTCTGAGGATGATGAGGCTCTCCATGGAGATCTCGTTCCAGAAGAGGTTGAACCTGGGGTGGAGTGCGACACCGAACTGTGCCGACATCTCCTTGGAACGTGCGTAGGTGGGTTTTTCCCAGTCGTCTGGAAGGTTGCCTTCGTTGGCGGCCTTGATCTCCTCCCTGTGCCATTCCAGCGCATATCCGCAGGGGACGAGTGCGTGGTTGTTCTCACAGAACTCCCCGTAGGGGATGAGGATCTCTCCGTTGTCGCAGACCTCTGCGACCTGGGACTTGACCTTGAGGTAATCCTCTTTGGTCTGACAGTAGACTAGGTCTCCGTTCTTCAGAAGGACTGTGGGACCTTCGATAGTGTCCACGGGGGTGACGACGCATGCCTTTCCGGGTCTTTCGATCTTGCATTGGGTTCCCAATGCCATGAACTCGTCCATGGCATACATGCTTGCGGGGTTGTAGGCTAGGGATGCAAGCCCGGAGGTTCTTGCCCTACCGTACCTCAGCCTGAATGCGCCTTTGGCACAGGGGTGTCCGAAGATGGGACGTCCTGCGACCATGTCCTTGAGATATTTCTCCGTGGGGGCGACAGTGTTCTTTCCGTCGGTTTTCTCGGCTTTCTTGACGGCGGCGTGCCTGTTCAGGTATTCGCGGATGAAGTCCCAACCTTTGATGTCGAGCTTGTCTACGTGCTTCTTCAGCTTGGATGCCTTGAGGCACATACCCTCCGCGATGACGAGGCATACTCCTCCCCTGACCTGGTTGGTGGCGATACGGGGGAGGTCCCTGAATCCTCCGATCTCCACTCTCTCGGTACCTTCACCGTCGATCATGACGGGACATTCGGAACCGATGAGTTCGATATCGTCAGCTTCGGGAGTGAACTGGAGACTGGCACATGCCTTGTAGAGGGGGATCTCCTCTGTGAGCCTTCCGACCTCCTCCTTGGTGGGGATGTATTTTCCCACACCCATTGCCTGACGTACGACGTCGCAGATGAGAACACTCATTGCCTGCGCGGTACCTCCTGCGGCACGGATGGGTCCTGCGAATGCGATGTTTGCAAAAGTGGAGCCGTCGTCGTTCTTCAGAACGCGGGTCCATGCGATTCCTTCGAGGGGAGCGACAAGAACACCCTCAGTGATGATTGCAAGTCCGATCCTGACGGCACGGTCGAGAGTCTTCTCGACCGTCTCCGCAGGTCTTTTTGCGAATTCCTCCGCTACCTTAAGTGCAACAACCTCACGGTTTCCATACTTCTGTGTGGTCTCCCTGATGAGTTCGGCAAGACCTTCCACACCGTAGTCCTCGAGAAGTTTCTCCACACGGGATGCGAGGTCCTCCGCACGGGGGATCTCGACCCTGGTGGTGGGGTCCTTTCCCTGGATCCTTGCCTTCTCGGCTATCTGGTAAAGCTCTTCCGTGGCTTCTCCGAGAATCTGGAAGTACTCCTTCATCTCGTCGCTTGTTGCAACTTCGGTAACGCCCATGTTCACTCTTCCTCAAGAGGTACTTCGAGGGCTTTCTCCCTGAAGATCTTCCTGAGCATATCTACGAGTTCGTTCCTGAAATCTTCCATGCCTTCTCCGGACTTGGTCGAGATGCGTCTCGCCTCGCCCTCGGTCTGCATGATGTCGCATTTGCTCTCCGCGACCACGATGGGCACGTCGGAGAAGTTCTCCTTGATGTTGTTGAGAAGTTTGTTCTGCACTTCGAGACTGTATCCGCAGGTCTCGGAGGGATCGATGATGAAGATCATGATGTCGGTAAGGTACCTGAGTGCAAGGACCGCCTGTTTCTCGATATCGTTCCTGTCCTCGAAATCACGGTCGAGAAGACCGGGGGTGTCGACTATCTGGAACTTCCTCCATCCGTCCTCGATGTGTCCGATGGTGATACCTTTGGTGGTGAACGGATAGGGTGCGATCTCGGGGGCAGCGGTGCTGATGTAGGTAACCAGGCTGCTCTTTCCCACGTTCGGGAATCCCGCAACTACTGCGGTGGGGATCTTGGGGTCGATGGTGGGGAGGTCCCTGAATTTGTTCTTGGCATCCTGCAGGAACTGGAGGTCGTCGGCGATCTGCCTGACATAGGATCCGAGACGTCCGTAGAATCCTTTCTTGATGGATTCGATGATCGCGGGGTCCTTGGTACGCCTTACTTCCCTGAGTGATTGGTTCTTGAGGAGTTCGGTCCTTCCTGCGGCCCAGTTGAGCGCTCCGAGGGCTTTCTTGTAACGGTCGATTCCGATGACAAGGTTGACTAGCTGAGGGAAGAAATCGTCCTGCTTTTCCATCCTGGGGAATTTCTGGATGTAGCCAACGAGAGTCGTCTCGACTATGTCGCCCGAGGCCGTGATCCTTGCAAGGGTGGTCTTCTTCTTGGTGTCCAAGGAGTCGCTTCCCTTTTTGGAGATCTTGGCGGCCCTGCGGAATGCCTTATCCATGAGTTCCTCTGCTGTGAGTACTGTCGGTATTGTAGCTTTCATTCCGGCCATGTCCGCTCTATTGTAATCGCGTAATTAAGGGTTTACTCCGGGGCGGTTCGGAACCTCACTGATCGCCCGTGAAAACGATGCGCATGAACCAGTAGTCGTAGGTCATGTTCTTCTTCATTCCCATGGACTTGGGGATCATCTCGTAGGGGCAGTTCTTGATGCCAATCTGTGATTTCACCTTGGGAGTTCCGATGTCGCAGTCGAAGAGTCCCGCCAGGCCGGAGATGTTGCAGGAGATGTCGGAACCGATCATGACCTTGTCCTCGGAGGACTTGCTGGCACATAGGAGTTTCGGGGGTTTGATTGCTCCGTAGACTGACATGCCCACGTAGACGTCATCGTACTGTATGGTCTCGATCTGGATGTTGTAGGGGTCGCTGATTCCCAGGAACAGTGCCTCGGCCTTTCCGAGAAGGTACTTCAGGATATCTCCGACGATCTCCTTGTCGACCATGACATAGGTCCTGAATCCGTAGTGTCCCGTGGAGGAGACATCGGTGAAGTCTGCAGATACCCAAATGCTTCCTTCGACCATGCAGTTGGCGAGACGGTTGATACCGTCGTCAACGGCGTAGAGTACGGTCCTGGTGAGCAGGTCCTGCAACGCTTCGACGGTGTACACGTGCCTGAGTTCGGTCATAGCCTTGAGGGCAGCCTTCTCGACGATGTTCTTGATGATGTTGGTGGCCATTCCGTTTTCTCCGAACAGTCCTCCGACATTCCTCTCACCGCAGGTTCCCTTTATCAGGGACCACTCGGTGGATCCGTCCATTCCCCTCTGACAGGTCTTGTTGTCGTTGGCCCCGTCGGACATGGTGGCGGAACGGTCGACCTCCTCCCCGTCTGGGTCTTTGAGGACAAGGTATTCCTTGGTGTTCAGCAGGAAGGTTCCGGGGAAGTGGATGACCGCCCTTTCGCCGATGGCGAGTTCGACGTCCTTGATGATGTGGACCTTGTTCTTCGAGGTGGTTATGGTCCAGTTGTTGAGGTCCACGGAGGTTCCGGAAAGGTTGATGATCTCGGCCCATTCGTGGTCTGCATCGGTTCCCTCGGGGTTCGATTCGAACTCGTTGATCAGGACCCCCGTCTCGATGGGGACATTGTACTTCAGGCTGATTCCCGCATCGATCTCGACCTTTGTTCCGGGGATAGGGGAGGGGATGTTCTGCAGGATGGCGTTGATCCCGGGGATATCGGAGAGGGAGATACCGATCTCGTTGTACTGTACTGCTTCGGGGATGGTTGCATCGATCTTCACTCCGGACACAGTTCCGCTGAGAGTCACGAGATGTTTGCTGCTCATCTTGGGGTCGACGGTTCCTTTGAGATCCCAGCTGTCGCCTTTGATGGAGAATCCTGCGGTGATGTGGACGGTCTTGTTGGTTTCGCCTTTGGTCTTGACGTTGACATATGCGGAGACGTCCGCACCAGCGACGTTCCCTTCGAACTCTGCCTTGACGATGTTCTTGGTGTATTTTTCAAGGGTTGCGAGATTGAATGTGAATTTCACAGTGTAGCCCATATATGTGAATCCGAGGGTCTGTCCGACCACGGACACATCTACGATGGCGGATGCTCCGTCGGAGAAGTTGATGATCTGCTCGCAGAACACCTCGGTCAGTTTCTCCAAGAATAGGTTGTTTAATCTCTCGATCGGTTCGATGATCGCGTTGTAGAGCATCTCAAGATAGTCGGTCATGTACTGGGATATGACCATGATCGCCTGTGAGATCTTGTCCATGACGTTTTCTGCCATCTCCATCAGCTTGCGGAGAGGTTCCAGGAGGGGCTCGAGGGCTTTCAGTAGCATATCAAAGAGATCGCTGAAGAAGTTCGTGCTGGAGGCGTACTCGACACCGATAAGTCCCCATCCGGAGACAACTGGCACATCAATTGAAAGGGAGATATGCACAGTGTTCCTGTAAGCGGAATCGCACATGCCCAGGGCCTGCAGGAGGGTTCCGGTGCTCTGAACCTCGAACACGAAGGAATCTTTGATGGTTACAGGGAAAACGGTGCAGTATGAGGCGTATTTGCTCTCTTCGAAACCTACTTCGTGGGTGCTTTTGTCGGAGGGTTTTCCCACAGTAATCGAGGCATTCGAACGGTCGGATACCGACAGGGTCTCCTTGAGGATGAGGTTTTCATGCCTGAGGGTGAAACTGTCCTCGTCGGGGATGTCCGTGAATCCGCTGTAGGGGTTGATGGCGATGTTCTCGGAGTATTCGGAACACATCGCCTTCGCGACCTTCTCGATATCACAGATGACATCGATACTGAGGAAGTTTCCCTGGAGGATCGCAATGCATCCCTTCTCGATGATCTTTGATCCGGAACCTGCGACGGTGTTGAGGCCGTCGAGTCTCTCCATCAGCCTGTCGACCTCTTTCTTGTATTCATTGCGTACGGTCACGTTCTGTTCTAGGTTGAAGGCTTTTCCAAGTATGTCCACAGCATCGAGTTCGGCATGCGGGTGGTCGCTGTTGCCGAAGTCCCTGATGACATTTTCGGATACCTGGCTCATTATGTATTTGTTGAATGCCTCGTCCGAGTAGGTGAATATGTCGTCCCTGTCCCTGTATATCGAATCGTAGATGGCGGCATAGAACTGATCGGGAACCCCATTGGATTTTATCGTCTCCTCAGCAACGGTTTCGAAGGATTTCATGTCGCCGTCGAGTGCCTTGATTATGCTTTCGGATACAAGTTCCGCATAATCCCCGTCATCGTTCGCGTTCACCCTGATGACGTTCAGTCCCTTGCCGTCCGCGATGTTCTTGATTGCAGTGTTGACCACCATGTACAGCCAGTCCCTGATGCGGTTGTTGTCGCTGTTGTAATGGTTCTTGAAGTTCCTGATGGTGTCCGAACCATAGAGGTCCACATCCGGATAATCGATGTTGTACTCGGCGAGTTCCCCGGTGCTGGGGTTCTGCACATAGAAGACGAAACTGTCTCCGGTCCTGATCCCGGTGTAGAGGTCTCCCGCAACATTCCTGATGTAGGGTTCGGCGGAGAAGTTGTTCTTTCCTGTGATGAACGAGGTCAGGGAGTTCCATGCCTTGTCAAGTGCATCCTCGATGCTGTCAAAGATGTTCAGTGCGACGTTTCCGAGGAAGTAGTCGAACCATTTTCCAACGATGTCATCAACCTTGGCCGACAGTGCCTGTGCGTAGACCGCGTTCAGATCGATCTCGATGTAGCCGTCGTTGGATATGATCTCCTTGGCAAGGTCGGTGGAACCGAAATACTCGTTACCTGCGGAATCGCGGAAATACATGCATTCGAGTGCGCGTATGGAATTGAGGTAAGCTTCCTTCACATCGTTGTCTGTGAGAATGGAGTTGGTGCCTTTCGGACCATACTGGGACATGGCACCGTATCCGTTCAGGACCCTGTGCTGTGCGAGGGAGGTGAGCTGGTATTTCACCATCTGGTACAGCACGGTCCCGTTGTTGGAAAGTGCGTTCTCGAAGAGAGAACCCATCTCGAGGGTGAGAGGGAGTGCACAGCTTCCGTCGGTGGAGATCTGGAACGTCCTGGTCATCTTTCCGGAGTCCGAGACGTATGTTGCGGTGAGCTGTCCGGTGGCCTTGAGGAAGGATGGAACGTACCCGTTGGTCTCGAGGTTGTCCGAACCCATCTGGAATTTCTCGCTCTGCAGTTTGAGGTCGTAGTTCTCAAGGTATACGGTCACTCCGGACTGCTGCACCGGGAACTGGAACCTTATCCAGGTATCGGCACGCTCGCGGAAGACCTTGCTGCGTTCCGAAAGGGTGCCCATATCAGGTGATGTACATATGTCGAACAGGATCTCTCCGAGACCCCTTTCCACGAACATTTCGGTTTCCTCAACGGAATTATTCAGTGCTCCGAGACTGTTGTGCGCCTCTTCCGTTTCCTTTTCGGATTCGGTGATGTTTGCCGATACGACGCAGTATGCGGAGGCAATCAGGAGGATTGATACAGCAAGAAGTGCGAACGGCATGTTTCCTTTGCGGTTCGGCTTTCCGGAGCACTTGTTCATGCATGGTTTTTCCGAAACAACATTTTAAAGAAAGGTACTGCAGTTAGTAAGTTAGTCCCAACATCGACGATTGTCTGACTTTCCATTCGCTTTCTATTTTATATTAAAAGGAGATACGCGCGTATGTGCGCAACAGTAAGACCTTATTCCGCTGCAACCGGTCTTCCCAAGAAGACCATGTCACTCTGTCCTGAGTGCGGCAAAGCAGTCGAGGCAACTGTATTCGAGAAAGACGGAAAAGTCTACATGGAGAAATCCTGCCCCGAGCACGGATCTTTCTGCGATGTCTACTGGTCCGATGCAAAGAAATACCTCGAAGTCGAGAAGTATGCCAAGGACGGAACCGGTCTTTTCAATTCTTACGACGAGACCCTCAAAGAAGGGGAGAATGTTAACGTAATCGTCGACGGACACAAACTGGAGATGAAATCTCCCACCGCACTTGCAAACCTGGACCTCACCAACAGGTGTAACATGAAGTGCCCCATCTGCTTCGCCAACGCGATGGATGCGGGATACGTCTATGAGCCTGATTTCGAGACCGTCTGCAAGATGATGGACTGCCTCCGTGCCGAGAAGCCCATCCCCTGTACTGCAATCCAGTTCTCCGGTGGAGAGCCCACTGTCTACCCCAAGCTCGTCGAGGTCATCAAGGCCGCAAAGGAGAGGAAATTCGCCCAGGTCCAGATCGCTACCAACGGTATCGTCTTCGCAAGGGACTACGAAAAACTCAAGGCATGTGCCCAGGCAGGACTCAACACCATCTATCTCCAGTTCGACGGAATGGACGAGGAGATCTACATGAGGTCCAGGGGAAGGAAGATGATGGCCATCAAACAGGGCGTCATCGACAACTGTCTCAAACTCAAAGAGGAGACCGGACACAGCCCTTCCATCGTTCTCGTCGTCACCACCGTCATGGGTCTCAACGACCACCAGATCGGTGACATCTTCAAGTTCGCGCTGAAATACAGGCGTGTCGTCAGGGGAGTCAACTACCAGCCCGTCGCCTTCACCGGAAGGGTCACCAGTGAGGAAGTCAGCGAAGGAAGGATCACCCTCACCGACGTTGCACAGAAATTCTCTGACTCCACCGGATTCACCACCATGGATGACTGGTACCCCGTACCTTCCGTTGCAGGAATCTCCAACTACGCATCCATCATCCTGGGTCAGGACAAGATCACCTTCCCTACCCACCCCCACTGCGGACTCGCAAGCTACTTCTTCATCTCCGAGGACGGAACCCAGGTCGTACCTGTTCCCCGCTTCGTGAAGGTAGAGCAGTTCATGAAGGGTGTCGATGAGATCGCCGCCGTTGCTGAGAAGAAGGTCTTCAAGAAGCTTACCGCACTCAAGGTGAAGAAGCTCCTCGAGAACTGTCTCATCGAGGAAGAGATGCCCGCAGGACTCAACAAGGACAACTTCGTCAAGACCCTTCTCGGTGTCATGAGCAAGAAGTCCAAGAAGACCCTTGCCGGATTCTCCTGGGGAATGATGTACGTCGGTGCAATGCACTTCCAGGACCACTACAACTACGACTTCGAGAGGGTGAAGCGCTGCTCCATCCACTACGTCACCCCTGACTGCAGGGTCATCCCCTTCTGCGTCTACAACTCGGGAGAGGAGCTCCGTGCAGAGGTCGAGAAGAAATTCTCCATCTCCCTCCAGGAGTGGAAAGAGAAAAACAAAGCGGAGTATGATGCTACCGTCGGTGAGATCAAGGAGCACTACCCCATTACAATCAAAGACGAAGAAGCAAAGGAGTGAACTCCAATGACCGTAAAAGTAAACGAATCCAAATGCCTCCACTGCGGAGGATGTGTGGGATCCTGCCCCAAGAATGCGATCTTCCTGAACGACTTCGTTCTCATCTTCGACGATGAGAAATGTTCCAAGTGCAAGAGGTGCGTCAACCTCTGTCCCGTAACCGCACTTTCCATGGAGGAGTGAAAATGAAAACCATCAACTGTGACGTTCTTGTGGTCGGAGGAGGACCCGCCGGAGGTATGGCAGCAAAGTTCTGCGCCATGGGCGGATGCGACACCCTTCTCATCGAGAAGAAAGCCGAAGTCGGTGCACCCCTCAGGTGTGCAGAAGGAGTCTCCAAGAAGTGGCTCGAGGAAGTCGGAATCACCCCCGACCCCTCCTGGATCCGCGCAGACATGAAAGGTGCAATCATCAAGTCCGCAGACGGAACCTCCTTCCAGCTTGACGAGTCCAAGGCAGGAGCAGAGGTCGGATACGTCCTCGAGAGGCACCTCTTCGACAAGTCCATCGTCAGGGATGCAGTCGCAGCAGGCGCAAAGGTCATGATGAGGACCTCCGCCACCGACGTCATCCGCGACGAGAACGGAAAGATCATCGGAGTCAAGGCAATCGAGTTCGGAGAGCCCATCGAGATCTACTGCAAGTGCATCGTCGGTGCAGACGGTTACGAGTCCCAGCTCGGAAGGTGGGCCGGAATCGACACCAACCTCAAACTCAACGATATCGACTCCTGCATCCAGTACAGGATGGTCAACGTCGACTGCGCACCCGACTACTGCGAGTTCGTCATCGGAGAGTCCGTCGCACCCGGAGGATACGTATGGATCTTCCCCAAGGGCAACGGAGTAGCCAACGTCGGTATCGGAGTCATCGGAACCAAGGCAAAGGACGGAGCTGCCAAGAGGTACCTCGACAAGTTCATCGCAAACGACCACAGGTTCGACAAGGCCGGAATCGTCGAGGTCATGGGAGGATTCGTTTCCACATGCCCCGGACTCGAGGACGGAGCAATCGCCGACAACGTCGTTCTCGTCGGAGACGCCGCAAGGGTCATCGACCCCATCACCGGTGGAGGAATCTGCCACGCATGCAGGACCGGAATGTA
>JAKSHV010000140.1 GCA_024399225.1 archaeon
CAATCTCGAGACCCTCGGGCAAATCTGCGAAAGTCTCTGAATTGGATGGGTTAATCGTTATTTGTCGAATATTTTCGCATATTCCTTTTAACAGTTAACGTGTATTCGGCCGTATGTCCTTAGAGGCCGCATTTCAAAAATGGACGTCGATCAGTATCATGATCCGCATCCTTGTCGGCTTGGTCTTAGGTACAGTTCTGGCTCTTATATGGCCCGACCTTCCGTATATCTCTCTACTCGGAAGTCTCTTCGTCGGTGCACTGAAAGCCGTTGCACCTGTTCTGGTATTTCTCCTGATTGTTGCAGCTCTGTCCAAATCGAGGGCCAAGCTCGGTTCGCAGTTCAAGTACGTTATCATTCTCTATATCTTCAGTACTGTCCTTGCCGCACTTGTCGCAGTCATCATCAATTTCGCATTCCCCCAGACCGTCACTCTGGTAAGCGGAGGCGGACTGCCAACTCCTCCCGAGGATTTCGAAGAGCTCATCACCAACCTCGCTAGTAACCTGGTTCAGAACCCTATTCTCTCCCTTACTTCCGGTAACTATCTGGGTATTCTGTTCTGGGCCATCATTTTCGGATTCCTTCTCAAGAGGTACGGAAACGACGCAACCATCGATATCGCTCAGGATGCCTCCAACCTTGTCACCCGTGCGATCAGGCTTGTCAGCGAGTTTGCACCCATCGGAATCTTCGGAATCATCTACGAGTCCATCTCCGAGAACGGAATGGAGGTCTTCACCGAATACGGTATGCTTATCGTGATCCTCGTAGCCGCGATGCTCATCGTGATGTTCATCACCAACCCCCTCATCGTCATGGCGGTCACCAAGCGCAACCCCTACCCTCTTCTTCTGAAGTGCATCAAGACCAGTGCGATCACCGCATTCTTCACCAGGAGTTCCGCCGCGAACATCCCCGTCAACATGAAGCTCGCAGACGAGATCGACATCGATCCCGAACTTTATTCCGTGTCCATTCCCCTCGGAGCAACCATCAACATGGCCGGAGCTGCGATTACTATCTCCACCATGACACTCGTATGTGCCAACACCGTCGGACAGGAGGTCCCCATCCTGCTCGCATTCGTGCTCTGCATCCTTTCCGCAGTCGCCGCATGCGGTGCTTCCGGAGTCCCCGGAGGATCCCTGCTCCTCATCCCCATGGCCTGTTCCCTTTTCGGAATCGACTCCAACTACGCCATGGAAATGGTCGCCGTCGGTTACATCATCGGAGTCATCCAGGACTCCATGGAGACCGCACTCAACTCCTCGTCCGATATCCTGTTCACCGCGGCAGCCGATATGCACGAGAGGCCCGACCACGAGTTCAAGATCTGAGATAGACTTGTAAACTCCTTACCTGCCTTCGGGCAGGTCTCTTTCACGCGCGCATTTTTATTAACCAGGTACGATATCCATCGCTATCCAACGCCTGTTGTAAGGGCGAAAAGGAACGTGTACCACATGAAAGCACTACTTAATGACGGAACTGTACAGGAAATGGAAGATGGTCTCGCGGTACTGAGGCACACTACAGCCCACGTTCTTGCACAGGCCGTGAAAAGGCTCTACCCTGAGACAAAGCTCGCAATCGGACCTGCAGTAGCAGACGGATTCTACTACGACATGGACAGGGACGGAGGATTTACCGACGAGGACCTCGTGAAGATCGAGGCAGAGATGAAGAAGATCGTGAAGGAGAACCTCAAACTCGAGACCTTCGCGCTTCCCCGCGATGAGGCACTGGCACTCATGAAGGAGAAAGGCGAGGACTACAAGGTCGAGCTCATCACCGACCTTCCCGAGGATGCAAAACTCACTTTCTACAAACAGGGAGAGTTCGTCGACCTCTGTGCAGGACCCCACGTCCTCTACACCAAGCAGTGCAAAGCATTCAAACTCACCAGCCTCGCAGGAGCATACTGGCGCGGAGACGAGCACAACAAGATGCTCACCAGGATCTACGGAACCGCCTTCGAGAACAAGGAGGACCTCGACGCCTACCTCACTATGCTCGAGGAAGCAAAGAAGAGGGACCACAGGAAGCTCGGAAAGGAGCTCGGACTCTTCATGTTCGCAGAGGAAGGACCCGGATTCCCCTTCTTCCTCCCCAAGGGAATGGCACTCAAGAACGCCCTTCTCGACTACTGGAAGGACGTCCACGACGACTTCGGATACGACCAGATCTCCACCCCCCTCATCATGAACCAGTCCCTCTGGCTCCAGTCCGGACACTGGGACCATTACAAGGAGAACATGTACACCACCACCATCGACGAGCAGCCTTTCTGCATCAAGCCGATGAACTGTCCCGGTTCCATCCTTGTCTACAAGAACGAATCCCACTCCTACAGGGACCTCCCCCTCAGGTACGCCGAGCTCGGAACCGTCCACAGGCACGAGAGGTCCGGAACCCTTCACGGTCTCATGAGGGTCAGGTGCTTCACCCAGGATGATGCACACATCTACATGACTCCCGAGCAGATCGAGGAGCAGATCAAGGCAGTCGTCGAGATCATCGACACCGTCTACACCAAGTTCGGATTCAAGTACAACATCGAGCTCTCCACCCGTCCCGAGAACAGCATGGGAACCGACGAGGAGTGGGAGATGGCAACCAACGGTCTGAAGACCGCCCTCGAGCACCTCGGAAGGAAATACGAGATCAACGAGGGAGACGGTGCATTCTACGGACCCAAGATCGACTTCCACCTTGTCGATGCGATCGGCAGGACCTGGCAGTGCGGTACCATCCAGCTTGACTTCCAGATGCCCCAGAGGTTCGAGATCGAGTACACCGGAGCAGACGGTCAGAAACACAGGCCCATCATGATCCACCGTGTATGTTTCGGATCCATCGAGAGGTTCATCGGAATCCTCATCGAGCACTTCGCCGGAAAGTTCCCCACCTGGCTCGCACCCGTCCAGGTCAAGGTCCTCTCCGTTTCCGAGAAATCCAGGGACTATGCGGCAAAGATCTCCAAGCAGTTCAAGGATGCGGGAATCCGTGTCGAGAACGATGCTAGGGACGAGAAGATCGGATACAAGATCCGTGAGGCCCAGCTCCAGAAAGTGCCCTACATGCTCATCATCGGAGAGAAGGAATCCGAGGATGGAACCGTCGTGGCAGTCAGGAGCAGGGACGCAGGAGACCTCGGTGTCATGAAGACCGAGGACTTCATCGCAAAGGTCCTCAAGCAGACTGCCGACAGGGAAGACTGAAACCATTCAAGGGGGCCTTCGGGCCCCTGCCCTTGTTCTTAATTTCAGTTTTATACACGTAACCCCATTTGTCGTAAGATGGCGGTAATATCCTACCTGGGAATCAACGGTCATGCCGGATTCGTCATGTCGAATGCCTGTGCAAGGTTCCACGACGAAGGTCATGACATCACTCTGCATTGTGCGGATTCCCATGTGCTCGACGATGAGCTGGAAAGGATCCCGGAGTTTCTGGAACAGGTGAAGAAATCGGATATCCTGTTCGTCAATGTCCATGGGGATGTCACAGGATTCCGTCATTTTGAGAATCTGCTCTTCACAGTCAAGACCTCCGGAGTACCGATGCTTCTGTTCGGTTGCGAGGATGCGGTGGTTTTCCAGTACCGTAGTTATTTCAAATGGAGTGACGAGGATTATAATCTGCTGAGAACCTTCGAGACTATAGGCGGCGATGACAACCATTATGCCACTCTTTGTTGGGTTCTGAGGAATGTCTCCGGAG
>JAKSHV010000141.1 GCA_024399225.1 archaeon
TGGAAGTGGGGACAGGGGGGAGAGGGGAAGGGTGATGCCTGCGATCCTGAAATCGGTGGGGACGATGATCTTCGGGTTGACCTGTTTGATGAGCTGGTTCACCTTGTACATGGGAAGGGTCCAATGTTCTCCGACAGGGACGAAGAGGATATCCACACCTTTCAGTTTCTCGATGACCCAGGATATAGGAAGATCGCCGAGACAACCGCAGAAGGCAACGCTGATGTCGTCCATTTTGAAGTAGTAGATGGTGTTGGGTCCTCTTTCCTCCCCGAACTTCTCGTCGCTGAAGGAAGGCAGACCTTCGAACCTGAAACCGTTGACCTCCTGCTCCCCTCTCTCGCATACAATGTCCTTATGCTTGCCGCTGATGACCCTGAACGCATTTCTGTCGAATGTGTTGTGGGTGCACAGGCATACTTTGGCGGATGCCTTGGGTGGGAAGACCCCGATGGATTTACCGTCATGGGGATCCACGATCACAGTTCTCTCGTCGTCGGCGAATTCGAAACACGAATAGCCGTGCCATCTAATGAACACGGCAACGGTCATCGGATACTGTTAATTAATGGTTTCTCGGACCAGTTTATAGTTACAAATTGTTAGTAAAACCCTGCCCGATGAAGGGTTTAGGTGCACGATTCGGCAAACTATCTTATTATATGCAGACGATAACAACCCCTGTATGAAGAAGACTCTGATCCTCGCCGTCGACAGAGACGACGACTTCGGTGCCAAGGCGGGAGTGTCAAGCCCCGTCATAGGTGTGGAGAACTGCATAGCTGCAGCAACCGCACTAGGTATCGCGGATCCGGAGGATTCGGACACCAACGGACTGTATGCGGCCATCAATCTCTACCGTCAGATGGAGCAGGACCCCGATGTGAATTACGACGTCGAGGTGGCACTTCTCTGCGGAAATCCCAAGGTCGGCTACAAATCGGATGAGGAACTTGTCAGGCAGCTCGGAGTCGTCATGGACGAGGTCAAGCCCACCAATGCCATCCTCATCGGCGACGGTGCGGAAGATGAGTACGTTTATCCTATCATCACCTCCCGTCTTCCCATCGATTCGGTGAGGAAGGTCTATGTCAAACAGGCCGCCACCGTCGAGAGTGCGTTCTACATCTTCAAGAGGATGTTCGACGAGCCCCAGAAGAGGAAGCGCTTCATCGCCCCCATCAGCTGGATCCTGATGTTCCTCTCGATCGTGTACATCTTCACCAGTCTGTTCACTGCGGGATCCCTGTCCAATTTCGTCAAGGATTCCACCACGTTCTTCATACTTTTCCTGGCAGGATTGCTTCTGGCGTTCTATGCCTATAATCTCGAGGAGAAGGTCACCGCCCTGTTGCAAAGATGGGATAACCGTGCCAAGCGCGGAAGTATCATGACCGTCTTCCTCGGAGCCGCGATGGTTCTTGTCATTCTCGGTATCGTCATCGGAGTGTTCTCCCTCAACGACGTGTACACCGAGCGTGACCTCCACAGGATCATTGTCTTCTTTGTCTATTCGCTGTGGTTCTACATCATCGCGATCATCATCTATCTCTTCGGAGTGCTTCTCGACAGTTACCTCTACACCCACAAGGTCAGGTACAACTGTGTATCTCTTATCCTCAACACCGTTTCTCTCGGACTCATCGCAAGCGGTGCACTTGACTATGCGATGGATTATGCCGGACTCTACAGTACCTATCAGTTCGGATACATCATCGAGATCGTCGGCGGATTCATGCTTGCGATCATCGCAACCATTTCACAGCTTAAGATCAGGTCCAATGCACGCGCAGCAGCTGTTTCCAAGGAGCAGGAAGAAGATGAGATTTGAGGAATGGGAACCGATATACCTTGACATCTGCAGGGATTTCGGTTTTTCCCCGGACTCGGATATGCTTTCCGTTCGTATTCTTAAGGCAGTCACTCCGAATCTCGACCTATGCGACGGTGATGCCGTATCTCCTCTCATCAAAGGAACCGTGACCGTCGTAGGCGATGCTCCCTGTCTCGAGGATGACCTATCCAAACATGCCCCCGAGGGAGCCATAATCTCCTCCGGTTCCGCAGTGCTCCGTCTTCTCAGAGCAGGCTACAAACCCGATATTGTGGTCACTGACCTCGACGGAAACATCAACGCACAGCTGGAGGCGAGCTCCGAAGGTGCCGTTACCCTTATCCATGCACACGGCGACAACATGGATCTGATCCAGAAATTTGCACCTATGTTCCAGGGACCTGTCATACTCACAACGCAGGGACAGCCTTCCAACACCGTGTTCAACTTCGGTGGATTCACCGATGGTGACCGTGCCGTATGTCTCGCAAGGGAGTTCGGTGCAAGGAACATCCTCCTTCTCGGATTCGATTTCGACAATCCCATGCCCAAGGAAGGTTCCGACCCTGCGAAGAAACTACGTAAACTCCAGTGGGCCAGGAAGATTATTTTCGACAGGGGCTCCGAAGACATCCTGCAACCATAAAATAGCACGATAGGGATTGGGTGTCAGGTGAGAATCTGAACACAACGGCGATCATTCTGATTGTTCTTCTGTTGATCTATATTCCGTTGTGGATCCTCGTGAAGAACCACCCTTCGGCATTGAAGCGCGGTTTCGAGAAGTACGGCCCCACCATCAAGATCAACTCCAAGTTCGGATTGAGATTCATCGACCGTTTCTCCAGGTATCGCCGTTTCTGGAGGTTCTTCGGAATACTGTCCCAGATCATCTCATTGCTGTTGATGGTCATGATGATTTTCATCATGGTCGTGGCGGTCATCAATCTGCCTGCCTCGTTCGCCGCAGGAGGAATCGGAGTGGAATATGCACTTGCGATTCCCGGACTCAATCCCCTCCTTCCGTTCTGGTACGGATTGCTGGCACTTATCATCGCAATGGTCTGCCACGAGATGGCCCACGGACTGCAGGCCAAGAGCAACGACATCGGTGTCAAGCACACCGGTCTGCTCTATGCCGTTGTTCCACTCGGTGCCTTCGTGGAACCCGATCAGGAAGATGTCGAGAAGGCACCTAGGCGTGCCAAGATCGACCTTTACACGGCCGGAATCAGCACCAACTTCATCATTGCGATAATCGCATTCTCTCTGTTCTCTCCGGTCATGCTCGGAGGAATCGATTCACCTTACATGGACAACTGTGCCGTGTACCAGGAAGCTGTAGATTCTCCTGCAGAACTGGCGGGAATGCCTACCGGTGCCATTATCATGAGTGTAAATGGGTCGGATTTCACCTACACTGCCGATTATTACACGGTACCGAACCATTTCGGATTCACGCCAGGTGACGATGTAACGATAACCTATGCAACCTCGGATGTTGAAGACCACCTTGACATGCGTCTCGGAACATACGTCATGAAAGTTGTTCCCGATTCTCCCGGAGCACAGGCAGGTCTTGAAGGAAAGTGGATCGTTTCCATGGAATACAACTCCACCACCTACTGGTTCTACACCGCACAGGGATTCAGTAATTTCATGAGCATCACCGAGGCGGACACCGACATCGTCGTAAACACCGTTGCAGCCGACGGAACCACACAGTCTGTTTCGATCCCTATGGGAAACAACAACGGTATCGGATATCTCGGAGTCTACACCAACACCTCCGGAATGGGGCTCATAACCCCTAGGATCATGTTACAAACAGCCGGTAACCCTCTTTATGGAGCAACCGATGTGAGGGGAGTCGCAACCGGACTTCTTTC
>JAKSHV010000142.1 GCA_024399225.1 archaeon
TCAAGGTAGCCGAGATGCTCAACTCCGTCAAGGTCCCCTACTCCCTCAACTCCGTTTCCGAGGGTGCTGCCATCGCTGCGGTAAAGGACCAGGACTTCATCAAGAGGAGCGTCGACATGGTCGCCGAGCAGAGGCCCAAGCTCACCAAGAAACTGGAATCCCTGGGATTCGAGGTATATCCCTCTGATGCGAACTTCGTCCTCGCGAAGGCACCCATCGACCACGCCAAGCTGGTCGAGGGAATGAAGAAGAGAGGAGTCCTCATCCGTGACTTTGGCTCCAAGAGGAGGACCGAGAACTGCGTGAGGCCCACCGTCGGAACCGAGGAACTCAACAAGATCATGACCGACGCCATCGAGGATGTCCTGGCGGAGGAAAAGAGATGAAGATGCTGATGGCCGACTACCAGGTCGGAAATCTCCACTCCATCAAGAAGGCACTGGAACTTGCCGGTGCAGAGGTCGAGATCGTCACCGACATGTCCAAGATGGTCGATGCCAAGTGCATGGTGTTCCCCGGTGTCGGAGCCTTCGACTGCACCGTCGAGCCCCTCCTTCCCTACATGGATGCCATTAGGGAGCGTCTCGAGGCCGGAGTCCCCTGCCTCGGAGTATGCATCGGAACCCAGATCCTGTTCCCCGGAAGCGACGAGGGACAGAGCAGAGGAGTATCCTTCTATGATGGAAGGGTCAGGAAACTGCCCTGCAAGACCGTCCCCCACATGGGATGGAACAACGTCGACGGCGATGACCCTATGTTCGAGGGTATCGAGGACAGGCACTTCTACTTTGCAAATTCCTATTACTGTGATCCCGAGAACAAGGATGTCGTCAAGGGAACCACCACCTATGAGGGATTCACTTTCGCAACCCTCATGAGGAAGAACAACGCGATCACTTCCCAGTTCCACCCCGAGAAAAGCTCGGAGTCCGGACTGAGATTCCTGAAAAACTTTGTTACCTACGCGGAGGATAAAGCATGATAGTCATACCTGCGGTCGATGTTCTCGACCACAAAGTAGTACAGTTGGTCGGGGGAATGCCCGGCAGTCAGCAGATCGTTCTCGACGACCCCTTCGAGGTCGCCATGAGCTGGGTCAAGAAGGGTGCACCCTATCTCCACCTTGTGGACCTTGACGCGGCTTTCGGCAAAGAGGACAACTCCGACGTATTCTGTAAGATCATCCGCGAGTGCGGTGTGCCCTGCGAGGTCGGAGGAGGAATCCGTACCGAGGAGCAGATCGAGAAATACGTTCAGGCAGGAGCCGAGAGGATCATCGTCGGAACCAAGGCAATCACCGATATCGAATGGCTTAAGGAGATGGCAAACAGGTACCCCAACAAACTGATGCTTGGTCTTGACATGAAGGACGGAAAGATCGTCATCAAGGGATGGCAGGAGAAGAGCGACGTCTCTCTCAAATTCGTCTTCAACCTTCTTGAGAATCTTCCCGTCGTAGCCGTTCTCCACACCGATGTCAACGTCGAAGGAAAACAGCACGGAGTCGACAGGGACAACGTGACCAAGTTCTGTTCCGCATGCCCTGCAATGGTCATCATCTCCGGAGGTGTCACCCACGAGATCGACGCCACCACCGCCTCCAAGGCAGGTGCCGGAGGAGTCGTCGTCGGAATGGCCCTCTATAAAGGAACCCTCAGGCCCTGGGAATGGGAACTTCCCTGGGTCGTCAGGTAAAACATTTCCAGGTGGCCTTCTGGCCACCTTTATGCTTTATTCAGCAGCACATTGTATAGTGCCAGATTGCGGAACACCACTTCCCTTCCGACCTTCTCGCTCTGCAGGATTCCCCTGCATTCGAGCAGTTTGAGGTATTTCATTGCGGTGACCCTTTCAGCAATCTTTGATTCGATCAGCATGGAACTCTTGCAGTAAATGTTGCCGTACACGATACGCATGATCTCAGGGGTGAAGAATGACAGTCCACTGGTGTCCTCAGGAATCTGTTCCGCAAGAAGGGATATCGTGAACAGGTAGTGCATGGTGTCGATGGCCGCTTCCCTGATCATTCCGAGCATGAACATTATCCACGCCTCGGTATGTCCGGATACTTCCGCGAACTGGAGTTTCCTGAAGAAATCCTCCCTGTGTTTCACCAATGTGGGAAAGAGGAGGATCCCGCAGCCGTCGGTAAGTCCGTAGTGGTTGAGCATCATATGGAACAGGATCGCCCCAGTAGCCCTGTTGTGTTTCTCGAAGGGACTGACAGCTTCGAATATCGCCAAGGCTACGATGCATTTGATGAGTTCATCTGTACCAGTGTCCGAATCCACATATGCAAGAAGCTGGTTGAACAGCCTAGGGGCATTCCTGGCATCGGGGTAGGGAATGCTGTTGCCGTTGTCATCGGTTTTCTTGGGTCCGTTCTTTCCGGAACGGAACACTGAGGAGGTCTTGCAAATCTGGGAGTTGATCCTTACTATCAGGTCCTGAGTGGGGACGTTAGAGGAATGGTCTCTGATCGCATCGGCAATGCTGAGCACCTCTGTGATATCCTTGGGATACTCGCCTTCCACTGCGACCGCGGCCTTGAAGACGGTATCGACGTCGACGGGGGTTCCTTCCAATTCGCTTATGTAAGCCGCCTCTATGGTACTGATGTAATTGCGGGTCAGATCGGAAAGGGGGATGTTGCGTGCGACACCCTTGAGTTCCGCAAGGGCACGGCTTGCCTTTGTGCATTCGATGATAACCTTGCGGCTGTCTTCAACATCGAATACTTCCCAGATGTTTTTGCCAAGTAGTTTCTCCATAGATGTGATTAACTCTTCTAGGTTAAAAATATGTCTATGATTTTTGATATCATGAACATAATATGTTCATAAATTCAGTTTTTATGAACATATTTCAAAAATGAACACATATTTTTGCACGTTTTTATGTATGGTTTGGGAAAAATCAACCACATATGTTCATGATATTCAAAATTTTGAACATATGTGCTAACTTACTAACTGCAGTACATCTCCTTTAAGGTGAAAACCGAATAATCCGAATTGCCTCTGCGGAAGACCTTGGTGCACCAAGGTCTAGACCACCTTGGCACACTAGGCCTTCCGGCATGCAGGAGGTGAAGTTGTATGATTGGCTTCATCATCATGTGTGCTAGGAAACTAGCCGTGGTGATCATCATCTTCAGATGGTGATCTCATAGCACTTCACCGTGCTTTGACCAAACTTCGGATCCGTAGAGGATTCGAGTCAGACCGCTCTTAAAGGGTCGGGCCCCCGAAAGGGGGTTGTCTAACCTGCAGGAAAAAGTACTGTCCTGCAGGTTAAAGTATTTTTTTGTTCAGTCGCGCTTGTCGATTGCGACGTAGTCCCTCTGTTTGGCGTTGCTCACATAGGCGGGACGGATGATCTTTCCGGAGCTGATGAGCTCTTCAAGCCTGTGTGCGCACCATCCGGATGCCCTTGCAATAGCGAACAGAGGAGTGTAGAGGTCCTCGGGGATGTTGAGCATCCTGTAAAGGAAACCGCTGTAGTAATCGACATTGATGCAGACCTTGACCGCGGATTTCCTCTTGGTAGCGATGACCTCGGGTGCGATCCTCTCGATCCTCTGGTAAAGCTCGAGCTCCTTCTCGCATCCCTTTTCCTTAGCGAGGATGGTGACGAATTCCTTGAGGAGTTTGGCCCTGGGATCGGAGATGGAGTAGATGGCGTGACCCATTCCGTAGATGAGTCCCAGACCGTCGA
>JAKSHV010000143.1 GCA_024399225.1 archaeon
GATGTACGCAAAAACCTGTGACGACCGTGGGAAAACCGCCCACACGATTCGTCATTGTGCCATGAAACTCGAATCTTGAAAGGTTTTGTAGGGGCGGAGTAGCACACCCGCCCCCATGGTTTCACTGTTCCACAGCCTTGTTTTCCGCGAACAGTTTCCTTAGAACGATGATGCACCAGAGGAAGGTCACCATGGATCCTCCGATCTCGGATGCGATGAGTCCGCAGCACAGTGCGCTCATGGTTCCGACGGTGATCGCAGCGATGTAGCACAGGGGGATGCGGAGCAGGTTCATGACCAGGGCGGAGCAAAGGGACTGGAGTCCTTTTCCGAGTGCCTGGAACATGCTTGCGCTGGGGAATCCGAATGCCATGAAAGGCAGGAACACGCAGCACATCCTGAGGAAGGTCGTGAGGTCTTTCTCAAGGTGGGACACATCGTCGTTGTAGGTGAACATGGCAACCATGAGGGGTGCGATGACCAGAGTGAGGAGCATCATGACGAGGGACAATCCTACACTGACCTTCAGAGCGTACTTGTATGCCACCTTCATCTTGTCGAAGTCACGTGCACCGAGTGCTGCGGCACCGATGGGTACGAGTGCGAATCCGATGGACATGGCAGGAATCATCAACAGGTCGAGGATCCTCCAGCCGGTGGTGAAGATTGCGACACCGTTCTCGGCATCGACGATCAGTACGATGACGTTGGTTGCCATTGCACAAAGGGAGATGAGGATCATCTCGAGGGAAGCGGGGGCACCGACCTTCAGGATGTCCTTGATGAGTTCTCCATTGAATCTGAAGCCCCTCATGGGGATGCGGATGAAGGTGTCCTTCTTGATGATATACCAGTAGAATGCCAGCCAGATGGAGAGCACCATCGAGAGGATGGTCGCCCATGCTGCTCCTGCGACTCCCATGTCAAGAACGTAGATGAAGATGGGGTCGAAGATGATATTGAGCACAGCACCCAGAAGCTGGGTGATCATGGCCCTCTTGGCGGCACCCTCGGCACGGAGGAGTCCGCTGAACATGGAACAGAATACGACGACAACTCCCGATCCGAGAAGAGGTGCGCCGTATGCGACGCATTCGTCGAGATAGTCCCCTGCACCTGTGGCCGCCAGAAGAGGTTCGAGGGCTATCAGATACAGGACACTTATAATCAGACCAGCCACGAGTGTGAGGAAGAACGCCTGTGCCGCGACTCTGTCGGCACCTTCCTTGTCCTTCGCACCGATACGTCTTGCGATGGCCTGCGAGGCTCCTACTCCGATACCGTTTCCGATACCGATGAGGATGAAGAAGTAAGGGAAGAGAACTCCTGTCGCCGCCAATGCCGCAGTACCAAGTCCGGCTACCCAGACAGCATCGATGATGTTGTTGGTGGACTGTACGATGTTTGCGATGGCTATCGGGATGGCCATCATGATGATGGCTTTCTTGGGATTACCAAGCAATGTCCTTACTCCGGCGGTTTCCTCTTCCATGTCACCACCCTAAATATAGGATATATAAGCAGATATGCACTTTAAAACAGAAGACCCATCCAAGTCAGAGCTCGAAATCCATGTCGAGCTGATCTGCCACGAACTGCTTCTTCAGAAGGGATTCGGGCACGTGCATGTCGAACTTTCCGATGCGGAGGTCGTCGTTATCCTGTATCAGGTTGGTTCCGTCAGATGTTTCAAGCACATCATTGACCCATGCACGGAGGTCGGATTCGCTCAGTTCGGTGAACAGCTCGATGTAGTAGGGCTGTCTTGCCCTGACTGCGGAAACGTCGGGGATGTTCAGAAGGGCCCTTTTCAAGGTATCAAATTGCCTGCTTCCAAGCCACGGGTAAATCCTGAATCCTTTCTGAGTGGGGACGAAGTCGTTCTCGATACCGAGGTCATGTCCCAGTGATCTGCAGTATCTCAGACACGCCTCCGCATCCTGATCGAGATAGGGATACCTGTCGGCGGTCATAAGCACCTCCTTCATCTTCTTGAGCACCTTGGTGTCGATGCCGGGGATTCCGGAGGACCAGGGTGTTGACACTGTACCGTCGGATTCGACAACCTCTGCGGAGTAATCCTTGGTGTTCACGGAAGTGACTTCCCATATCCTTCCCGCAAGCTGTATCAGGTCGCCTACATGGGGAACAATCTGGATGGATCCGATTGATTTGCCCTCAAACTTGATCTCGAATTCCTTGCCTGTGGTGAAGACGGAACAGAACTCACGGTTGAATGCGATCCTCTCGCCCTTCTCCGCGAGAAGATATGTTCCGTCATCCATCCTTTCGATGTGACCTATCTTCAGCATGTGCCTGAGGAGGGTTTTGTAATCATCCTTCGGGATGTTCCTGAAGGGGTACATGGAAAGTACGTCGTTGTAGAGGTCCTGCAGTTTAGAACCTATTCCGGATTTGAGATAGTGAAGTGTCTGATGGTAGAGCAGGCTGTAGGGAAGCTTGGGTTCGGAGGGGGACTCCACCCATTTCTCCTTAAGTGCCAGTTCCGTCATCGCGATGCTTCTCACAAGGTCGACGGACATGCCGTCAACCTCGGCCCAGCGGTTGGCAAGGTCATCGTTTACGTAGATGACGAGGTTCTGGGAATTGCCCCTTCTTCCGGACCTTCCCATCCTCTGCATCATGCTTGAACAGGTGTAGGGGGTTCCGACCTGCACGATGCGGTCGAGGTTGCCCACATCGATACCCAGCTCGAGGGTGACGGTGGATACGACGGTGATCTTCCTCTCCCTGTTCTTGAGTGCCTCCTCCGCATTCTGCCTTAGTTCACGGGAGACGCTTCCGTGGTGGATGTAGATCTCGCCCGGACGGTTGTTCAGTTCCGCCATTTTGTTCAGGGAACGGGAGGTCTTTTCGGCCGAGTCCCTGCTGTTGGTGAACACGATGCAGCTCCTTGCGACGATGTCGGAGAAGAGAGATCTGTAGTATTTCGTGACCGCCTTCTGTCTGAGCACGCCTTCCTCCTCGTTGGGTGTGGGGAACATGTTGTAGCGGATCTCGACCTGTCTTTCGCCGACGCTGTCGTCCTCCACGACGGTTGTCTCGATGTTAGTGTTGGCGCTAAGCCACCTGCACGCGGCGCTTGTATCGGATATGGTTGCGGAAAGACCCAGACGTCTCGGTTTGCAGCCCGTGAGCTTCTCGATCCTTTCGAGACAGCAGAGCAGCTGGAGTCCCCTGTCCGAGTTCATGAATGCATGAATCTCATCGATCACGACGAAACGGAGATTGGCGAAAAGCTTGGAAAGTTCGTCCTGACGGTTGGAGATGATGTTCTGCAGGGACTCAGGAGTGATCTGGAGGATTCCTGAAGGTTCCTTCAGCGACCTCATCTTGGTGCTGTGGCTGATGTCGCCGTGCCATCCGGTGATCTTTATCCCGGAATCCCTGAGGATCGGGTCGATCCTCTCGAACTGGTCGTCGATGAGTGCCTTTAGCGGACCGATATACAATGCTCCTATGCCTTTGACAGGTTCTTGATACAGCGATGAGATAACCGGGAACATCGCTGCCTCGGTCTTACCGCTGGAGGTTCCTGCGGAGATGAGGATGTGCTTTTCATCCCCCACGAAATGCTCGTAGGCCTTCAGCTGAATGCTTCTGAAGGATGTCCATCCGTT
>JAKSHV010000144.1 GCA_024399225.1 archaeon
TCTAAGCAGTTTCATATCCTTTTGCGGGGATACCGGATCAATGGCTGACAGGATCGTCGTACGCGGAGCAAAGGTCCACAATCTCAGAAACCTAGATGTTGACATCCCCCTGCACCGCATCGTAGGTATCGCAGGCGTCTCAGGTTCGGGAAAATCTTCACTAGCGCTCGGAGTCCTGTATGCCGAGGGCTCCCGTCGCTATCTCGAAGCACTTTCTACCTACACCCGCAGAAGGATGAGTTTCGCCAGCAAACCGACGGTGGAGGAAGTCAGACACATCCCCGCAGCATTGGCCCTGAGACAGCGCCCTGGCGTTCCCGGGATCAGGAGCACCTTCGGAACCGGCACCGAAACACTCAATGTGATCAGACTCATGTTCTCACGCCTGTCGGAACACAAATGTCCCAACGGGCATTATTGTGCACCCACCATATCGGTCGCGGCGGAGAAGCCTTTCTTCTGCCCCGACTGCGGTTCGCAGGTCAAAGCGCCTTCTGCTGAGGAACTCTCATTCAACAGTTTCGGAGCCTGCAGAAGCTGCGACGGAACCGGAGTCATCCAAGAGGTTGACCTGCATTCCTTAGTCCCCGATGAGACCAAGAGCATCGACGACGGTGCTGTCCTCCCCTGGGGTTCGCTCATGTGGTCCCTGATGACCGATGTGTGCAGAGCAATGGGTGTACGTACCGATGTCCCGTTCAACCAGCTTACCCCCGAGGAAAGGGATATCGTCTTCAACGGTCCCGCCGAGAAGAAACACATATTCTACAAATCTAAGACGACGAACGAAGCGGGAGAGCTGGATTTCACCTACTTCAACGCAGTGTACACGGTGAAGAACGCCCTTGCCAAGGTAAAGGATGAAACGGGGATGAAGAAGGTATCCCGTTTCCTCAAGCAGAGCGTCTGTCCTGATTGCGGCGGAACCCGCCTATGTCCGGAAGCACGTACACCGCGTTTATGCGGCATGCACCTACATGAGGTCTGCAAAATGACCTTGAGCGAGATCGACGAATGGGTTGACAAAATCCCTTCCAAACTACCTGTAGAAATGGTCCCGATGGCAAACGACCTAAAGGATGCGTTCAAGGGGATGTCGAAAAGACTGCTGGACCTCGGCCTGGGATATCTGACTCTTGACCGTTCCGCCTCGACCCTGTCGACTGGAGAGCGCCAGAGGATGCAACTTGCCAAGGCTGTTCGCAACAACACCTCCGGCGTGCTGTATGTCCTTGACGAACCGTCGATAGGTCTCCATCCTGCTAATCTCGTCGGACTCAACGGAGTCATCCGCGATCTTGTGGACGAAGGCAATTCGGTTATCCTGGTAGACCATGATACGGATGTGCTTGCACAGGCGGACTGGTTCATTGAGATGGGCCCCGGTGCAGGATGCAACGGGGGATACATCATCTCCCAAGGAGACCTGGCACATATCAAATCGGACAAGGATTCGAAGATAGGTCCGTTCCTGTCCGGCGAATCCGCCATCAGAAGAGATGGAAAAATAAATCGCGAAGACCTGTTCTCGATCGGTAGGGTTCACCTGTCCACAGGCGCCATCCATACGGTCAAACCTCTCGAAGTCGACATTCCCAAAGGAAGACTCACAGTAGTAACTGGTGTGTCCGGTTCCGGAAAGACAACATTGGTTTTGGAGAGTCTGCTTCCGGCCATCAAAGCTAGATCGGAACATATCAAACTGCCCGACCACATCAACTCGGTCGCTTGTGAGGGTATCGAACATGCGAAACTCATCGATGCCACACCCATAGGGATCAATGTCAGGTCGACAGTGGCAACATACTCCGGAATACATGACGACCTGCGCAAACTTTTTGCCAAGACAGAGGCCGCTATTGCGGGAAAATACAAGGCAGGCGATTTCTCATACAACACGGGAAAACTGCGTTGTTCAGCCTGTGACGGAACCGGTGAGATCGACCTGGACGTCCAATTCCTGCCGGATGTTACCGTCCCCTGCACCTGCTGCAACGGAACACGTTATTCAGAAGAGGCAGCAGGCATCAGATACACCAACAAGAACGGAGAATCCGCATCGATCTCCGAACTCATGGATATGGATGTCGACACCGCCAAAGAATTCTTCAAAGACCATAAATCCCTGAGTCAAAAACTATCTATCTTATCTTGTCTGGGTCTCGGCTACCTGACCCTCGGCGAAGAGACTCCCGGACTGTCAGGAGGAGAGGCACAGAGGCTCAAGCTAGCCACCGAACTTGGCAAGACCCAGGATGACTCGCTGTTCATCTTCGATGAACCCACCATAGGCCTTCATCCTCTCGATGTACAGGTCTTGATGGATGTCATCCAATCACTTATCGGAAGCGGTGCAACCGTCGTCATGATCGAACATGACAGGGAAGTCATCAGGAATGCCGACTATATCATCGATATGGGTCCGGGTGGAGGTATCGAAGGCGGTACCGTGGTGGCCTGCGGAACTCCTGAGGCTATCAGAAAAGCGGGAACACTGACCGGAAAATTCATCTGAGACAGATTCGGATAATCCCGAAACTCATCTCTTCACGATGATACAGAGAACATCCTTGTCCGCGACGACGTGATCCATACCGACAGTCTGTCCAGGGAACTTGGCGCTCTCTCCCCAGATCATGGCATACCTGAAAGCGTTCTTGAAGTCCCTATGGATGAGCTCACAGACATCTCCGACGGTGTTGCCCTTCTTGACGATGAGGGGGATGTCCATATCTGCCTCCTGTCCCTGGGGCTTGAGGTAGACACGGATCATGTCGATGGTGTCGTAAATAAGCTGCTTGAGGTCATCCATGTGGAGACCGGTTGCTGCGGACACACCGACGCTCTTGTAACGGTAGTGCATGGCCTGGACGGACTCGAGCTGTCCGGGTTTGGCGAGGTCGCACTTGTTGATTGCCATGACGGCCTTGATGTAGACTCTGTTGCCTGCGAGAACGTCGAGCATCTGCTCGACATCGATATCCTCACGGACGACGACAGTACAGTTGAGATGTCCGTACGCTGCGACCATGTCCTTGATGGTCTCGACGGAGATCTTGGTGAGTTTAAGGGTGGGCTTTACCAGGATTCCTCCCTGCTGGGACGTGGTGATGTTCACATCGGGTGCGAACTGGTTGAGCCTGATTGCGGAGTTGTAAAGCTCCTTCATGAGAACGCTCATGTCGGGGTTGAAAATGTCGACGACAAGCAGGATGACGTCTGCGGACCTTGCGGCTGCGATGACCTCCCTTCCCCTTCCCTTACCCCTGGACGCATCCTTGATAAGTCCGGGCATATCGAGGATCTGGATCTTCGCGTGGTTGTACTCCATGACTCCGGGAACGACATCGAGAGTGGTGAAGTGGTATGCTCCGACCTCGGATTTCGCTCCGGTGAGCTGGTTCAAAAGAGTGGATTTTCCGACAGAAGGGAATCCGACAAGTGCGACGGTCGCATTACCTGCCTTCTTGACGTAGAATCCCTTGGTTCCTCCGCCAGCCCTGGCAGACTCGATCCTCTTCTCCTTCTCGAGAGCGAGCTTTGCGATCTTCGCCTTGATCTTTCCGATGTGTGCTTCGGTGGCTTTGTTCTTTTTAGTGTTGGCTATCTCTTTCTCCAACTCTGCAATCTG
>JAKSHV010000145.1 GCA_024399225.1 archaeon
TCCGCCCACAGCTTGGAACCTGCGTCGTACCTGGCGGTTGCCATGATCTGCATTCCGTCGTCGCCGAGTGCCTTCTCGAGACGGGTGACGTTCTCCAGTGCCCTGTCGACGAGCTCCTCCTCCAGGTCTCCGAGGATCAGGCTGTCGCGTTCGATCAGTTTGAGGGATGCCCACCTGACGAGCTCTGGCCTGACGACCTCTCCCAGGATAGGCTCGATGTCGGCGACACATGCCTCGATGTCCTCGGAATAGGTCACCTTGTTGGGGGCCCTTCCGCTTTCGTGTGCCTTGTGGATGGCACCTGCGATGAGGTCGGTTCCGAATCCCTTGGTTCCGATGGTCTCGACGACCTCGCATCCAAGAACTTTGGAAAGTTTCTCGGGATCGACCTTCATTCCGCTCTTCTTGGCCACATCGACCATGTTGAGGATGCAGACCATGGGGATTCCGAGATCGATGACCTGGGTCATCAGATACATTCCCCTCTCGAGGTTGGAGGCGTCGAGAACGTACACGGCGACGTCGGGCTTCTCCTTGGAGGATCCGATCAGATAGTCACGGGAGACGACCTCCTCGGGGGAGTAGGGGGATAACGAATAGATTCCGGGGAGGTCCACCACCAGGATCTTCTCCGAACCGGCACCCCTTACGAATCCCTGCTTCCTCTCGACGGTCACTCCGGGCCAGTTTCCGACATGCTGTACGGAACCGGTGAGTTTGTTGAACACGGTGGTCTTACCGCTGTTGGGGTTTCCGATCAATGCTGCGGTTATCATTCTGATTCCTCCTTCACAAGGTCTACGATCACGGCCTCGGTCTTCCTCAGAGTGAGCCTGTATCCGCGGAGTTCGATCTCCACGGGGTCTCCCAGAGGCGCTATCCTTACGAGTTTTACCCTCGCACCCTTGGTTATGCCGAGGTCGAGAATGCGTTTCCTCAGCTGTCCTTCGCCGGTGACGTTGCTGACTACGGCGACATCTCCGACTTTCATATCTGCGAACTTCATGATATCGCCTCATCCCTTCCTCGCCATGGCGATGCGATAGCCCATCATCGACAGTCCGATGACCGCAAGAAGGACGATGATGCCCACGGTGGCGTACATCATCCACATCTCGTAGGTTCCGGTGAAGGTCACACCTTCGGTGAACGGAAGCTTGATGGTGATCTCGAACTCTGCGAGATAGTCCTCGTTCTCGGACCACTGGGACACGACATCGGCGGAACCTGCATAGGCGGTTCCGTCGAGGTAGAGTGCACCTCCGATCACGAATGCCTGTGCGCCTTCGGGGACCTCGTTGTCGGAACCGTCGAGGTAACCGTCGATATCGAATCCGGGATTCTCGAACGGACATTCGATGACTGTGGTGATACCGGAATAAACGGGGATCTCGGCCGAATCCTCTCCGTCGTTGTAGTTTGCAACGACATTGGAATTGATGTCGCCTGCCGATACGTTCAGAGTGTAGTCGGCTGGAGTGGATTCCGCATCGAAAACAGTATAGTCAGCGGAACCGAGGCCTGCTTCGGACATCATCTCATCGGTGACTGCATCGCTTACGATGATCCCGCTGAGGGAAAGTCCCTTGAAACAATCCTTCTCGTAGTTCTCGATGGAGATTGCGGTTATCAGGTTGCTTCCGGTGACACCTGCTGCGTTGGAGGCGAACTCGGTCAAAAAGGTGGTTACGGAGTAACAGACCTCGTCATCATCCTCACCCACTGTGAGGGAGTTTACACAAACATACTTGCCTGCGACCGCGGTACTGTCAGAGATCCCATAGACTCCGACCTCTTCCTCGGCCTCGGCATCATTGATGACCGCATAGATTATTCCGAGATACTCGTAGGCATCGGTTTCCTCTCCGCCCACTGTGACGGTGCCGTACTCGGACACCTCGGGGACATCGTCTTCCGCAGAGGAGGTGTCTCCTCCGAACAGCATGACGAGTCCGCCGAACACGAGTACAGCGACGATCACAAGGGCTGTGAATTTGTTCTTTCTATCCTTATACACGAACATTTCGTGAGCTCCTTTTTCGTATCCTCAAATTTTAGGATTACCGAAACTTGGTAAAATTTAGGATATATTAAATCTCTTTGCAAAAATTTAGGCATAACTAATTTACAGTTATTCAAGCTAGATTTCTAGCACCAAATTGAGCCATCTGGCTCTTTGATTTACAGAAATTTTCAACGGTAAAAATTTAGGTAAACTTAAAATATTATGATGAAAAAGTTTGAAGAGTTGGATGGGTTTCACTCGGTTCCGTCGATCTTGATGAACTGAGTGTTCTGACGCCTTCTCAGAGTCTCGATGAGAACCGCCGCTTCCTCGTTTCCGGCCTGTGCCGCCATTCCGATGTGCTTGAATCCGGCCTCGGCATCGGCCTCGACACCTTCTCCGCCGATGTACATCTTTCCGACCTGATACATGGCGTCTGCATCCCCTGCGTGGGCGAGCTGATGGTAGAGTTCGAAGGCCTTCTTGAGGTCCTTGTCGATTCCGTCACCGGAATAGTAGAGGGTTGCGAGGTTGAACTTGGCAAGGGGGATCTCCTCGGCACAGCGTGCATACCATGCTGCGGCGAGTTTCTTTCCGCCTTCGATCTTTCCGTCGTATGCGAGGTTCGCGAGGTGGAACTGTGCCTCGGGGACTCCGGCAGTGGCTGCCTGGAAGTACATCTTGTTGGCCTTGTTCTCGTCTTTCGGGACACCCATCTCACCTTCGTAGAGGCATGCGAGCTTGAACATAGCTCCTGCATCCCTCTCGTCAGCGGCCTTCTGGAACCACTCGACAGCTTTCGCAGGATCCTTTGCGACTCCGATTCCGTAGATGAAGCAGTCTCCGAGACAGTTGTATGCAGGGGTGAATCCCACATCGCTGCACTGCTTGAAGCATTCGAACGCCTTTCCGGGATTGTTGTACTCACCGGGTTCCCAGCAGATGTTGCCGAGCCTGAAAAGTGCGGGAAGGTTCCCCATGGCACCGGCCTGCGTGTAGAGCTCGATGGCTCCTGCAACGTCCATCTCGGTTCCCTTGCCTGCCATCTTCATCTCCGCGAGTCCGAACATTCCCTGGGAGTATCCCGCCTCGGCGACCTGTGCGAAAAGCTCGACGGCCCTGCGGTTCTCGGATTCGGTGCTCTCCCTGCTGATGATGTTGACTGCTTCGACGCAAAGCTGCTCGGCCTGTTTGGGATCCATACTTCCTCATTTCCATCACAGTATTTAGGAGATTTCAACTTGAGTTCGCCACATATTGGCGCTTGTGATAATTATTGGTAATCGAAATCGATGTTTTGTTGACAGTTATGATGCCATTCTCAGTTAGTGTTTTTATGGAATAATTCGGGGGATTAAACGACTTTTCGGACAAGTGATTAGACCGAAATTTACGGATTTTCATCAGAATCTGTCAAATTCTTATGAAAAAATGGGATTGATCTCCTACATTTCGCCCTGGAAATGCCAAGTGAGAACGAAGTGCGGATCGACAGTACAACAATAATAGGTGTTCTGATTGGAGATTGTATTGACAGTTATGCACGGACATCCCCTCTTAGGGAGAGGGGTTGTGAAATCATGTAAAAACTACATCTTTCCATTGATTTCCGTCAC
>JAKSHV010000146.1 GCA_024399225.1 archaeon
CCGGAGACTGGGCAATCCCCACCATGATGACCCTCGGAATCCTTCTCGGAGCAAAAGAGAAGGCACAGGCATACTATGACTATGCAGAGAAGGTCATGAAGAACATCAACGACCGTCTTGAAGGAAAGACCCGTGCAACCGCACTCGTCGCAGGAGCATCCACCTCCCTTGCTGAGGACGGAGTCACCACCAAGGTCTCCCTCCACACCAACCCCCACGAGGGTAACTACTACTTCATGAGCCTTGTCGCCAACACCTACACCAACTCCGGCGGTCTCACCGAGTTCGGAGCTACCAGCAGGTCCCTTGAATGGCTCCTTGCCAACGACAAGAGCTTCGACTACATCGCTATCTACCTCAACCAGACCGGTTTCGCATGCGGAACCGCAACCGATGCAGGAGGAGACGGAAGCATCATCTCCCAGAAGCAGTTCAACGACAAGTTCGATGCAGCAGTAGGAAACTACTCCGCAACCACCGCATACAAGAACGGACACATCTTCGGAATGCCCTACGATATGCTAGGTGGAATCTCCGGATACGGACTTATGACCACCCTTGCATACATGGTCTACCCCGACCTTTTCACCAAGGAAGAGGCACAGGACCTTCTCCAGGAGTGGTTCGACAACTTCACAACCGCCAAGATCGATGTCAAGACACAGGGTGCCTACATCTACGACGGTGACGCATACAAAACCAGTTACAACAACCAGTAAACATCTTCAGAGGGGAGTCAACCCCTCCCCTCGGCACTTTAAAAGGAATGTGTGAGAATGGCAAGTCCGATCATAACCAAGGCAGTAGATGCATGGGTAAACAAGGAAGTCACCTTCAAAGAGGAGATGCAGGAATACCGCAGAAGCACATTTCTGAAGCTAATGTTCATCGCAGTATGCGCCGTAGGCGTCGTACTGGTAGCGGGTTACACACTTACTATCGGAGATTATCCGATAGGTTTCTGGCATAGTTACGAGGTCCTCTGGGGCCATCTTACCGGAAACATTGCTGACGAGACCGAGGACTTCATCATCTGGAAGGTCAGAACACCCCGCATCATGACCGGAGTCATCGCAGGTATCGGACTTGCGATCTGCGGAACCGTCATGCAGAGCATCCTGAAGAACCCTCTTGCAGATGCTTATGCCACCGGAGTATCTTCGGGAGCGTCTTTCGGAGCAACCCTCGCGATCGCCATGGGATTTAATGTAGTGGGTATCGGAGGATACGCCATCGTAGCCAACGCCTTCGTGTTCTCGCTGATCCCTGTTATGGTCATCCTGGCAGTAGCGAAGATGAGGGGAGCTTCCCCCGTAACCATGATCATGGCCGGAATAGCCATTATGTATGTCTTCAACGCCACCACGACCCTTATCAAACTCTCCGTCAGCGAGGCAACCCTCGCATCGATCTTCGACTGGTCCGTAGGTTCCCTTGACAACAGCAGCTGGCAGCAGGTCTATATCATGTCGCTGTTCGTCCTTTCCGGATTCGTCGTCATGCAGCTCTCCTCCCGTAAACTGAACGTACTCTCGACCGGGGACGAGAGTGCCAAATCCATAGGTATCAACAGCAACCGTCTGAGGATGCTCTGCATGTTCGTGGTTTCCCTCATGGCCGCAAGTATCGTCAGCTTCACCGGAATGATCGGATTCATCGGACTCGTCTGTCCGCACATTGTAAGATATATCGTAGGTTCCGACAACAGGTTCCTCATCCCCGCTTCTGCAGCCTTCGGAGCGGTATTACTCACAGCTGCGGATGTCATCGGACGTACCGTTATCGCACCCGATATGATCCCTGTCGGAGTCATCACTTCCTTCATAGGAGGTCCGCTGTTCCTCTGGCTTATCATCAAAAGGAAGAAGGAGGTGTGGTGAAATGGCAATCATTCGTCTGGAGAACATGTGTTGCGGATACGGATCACGTACCATCCTGCATGACATCTCGTTCACGGTTGAAAAACCGGAATATATCTGCGTAGTAGGTCCCAACGGTGTCGGAAAATCTACCTTGATCCGCACACTGAACGGTCTGCTCAAACCGTCGTCCGGAATAATCGAGCTCAACGACCGTCCCCTTGCAAGCTATACGCAGAAAGAGGTCGCGAAGATCGTCGGATATGTTCCCGTACTTAATTCCGATTTCAACATCATGACGGTCCTGGAAACGGTCCTTATAGGCCGTTATTCCCACCAGAGGTGGCGTACGACCCAGGGTGACCTCGATATCGCCTACAAGGCCCTGCAGGCCATGGAGATCGAGGATCTAGCACAATGCATGTTCAATGAACTTTCAGCCGGACAGAAGCAGAAGGTATCGATCGCCCGCGGTCTCGTCCAGGAACCCTCCGTGCTGATGCTTGATGAACCTACCGCGAACCTAGATATCCGTCACCAGGTCTACGTCTCCGCATTCCTTAAGGAGCTGTCCGAACGCACACAGATAACAGTCTTCACCGTCAGTCACGACCTTAACCTTGCATCGAAGTATGCGGACAGGATCATCCTGATGGAAAGACCCGGAAAGATCTGCGCCATAGGAACACCTCAGGAGATAATTACCCGTTCCAACATCCGCCGCGTATACGGTGTGGATTGTACCATTTCTGACGATATGGGAACCCCTCACGTGGTCCTGCAGGATGTCCTCGAGGTATCACTCGACAGACGCTGATTGGTTCACTCGTTGTCGTAGTCGCCGTTGAGATAGTCGATGGAACCGCGGAGATTGTAGGAGATCTGCTTGAGGAGGTGTTTCTCCGTCTCCTTGATCTTTCCCCTGTCCATGTAAGCACGTGCAACTTCCTGATGAAGATTGGAAAGGAGCTCGTCGTCATCCAGCTTGCCACAAATCTTCATGTCCTCCATGAGCTCGATGGCAGCTCCCTGTCGGCGAAGAACTCCTCCTCTTTCTCCAGGACCTCGTCCATGTCACCCTTGGAAACATTGGCGAGGACCAGTTCCATAATCTAATTCATTTTGCCGGATTCGAAAAGTTCCTTGGCGACACGGACGGACTCGGAGAAGGTGTTGTATGCCTTCTGGGCCTCGGTGAATCTATATGGTACTGTCCGAGCAGGTTGTTGAACTCGAATAATCATTTTTGATTTTTGCCGCTAACTGGATGTAAATAAGCATTCCGACGACAAGCTGTAGACACCACCAAATAAATCCAATTTTTCAATTTTCGAAAAATTTCCATGGCATCCAAGAATGTGTTTTTAGTTGAATTTTTCATCTATAATGGATTCCTACAATGTTGTTTTATATACATAGAATTAAACTTAGTGTCATGGATAGCAAATTCATAGCGATCATAGCTGTCGCCGTGGTTGTTGTCGCTGCCGGAGGAGCAGGAGCTTTCATGTTCCTCAAAGGCGATGACAAAGTCGATAACGACTATACCATTCTAGACGACAACAAAAACATCAAAGAAGGACTTGTTTTCAATGTCGACAGCAAAACCCTTAAGGTTAACGGCGGCTCTAAGATCGTCGTTACTTCCGTTGCCGACGGCAAGGTCTACTAACACCTGACTCTTGAAATGAATAACGTGCAGGAAGTCGATTCAGAAGAAGTTCTCGGACCCCTCCCCCCCCCCCCCCCCCCCCCCCCC
>JAKSHV010000147.1 GCA_024399225.1 archaeon
AATGCCGAGGCGATCGCGGAAGCCGACCGCAAGGAGGCTAGGGAACGTAAGGTAAACCTCTTCATCGCAATCATTTTCGCAATTCCCCTGGGAATCTACGCCATGGGCGGAATGCTGTTCGACCTCGACGTTCCGTTCAAGGACGACTGCTTCATGTACACCCTGGTACAGATGATCCTGTGCCTCCCCGTCCTGTGGTCCGGAAGGAAATTCTACAAACGCGGAATTCCCGCACTGTTCCGCAGGTCGCCCAACATGGATACCCTGGTCGCATTGGGAACCGGTATCGGATTCATCTACAGCACCTACTGTCTCATACAGATCTACAACGGCGACATGAGCCTCATGGACCATGTCTCCTACGATTCCGCGGCATTGATCATCGCATTCATCTCCATCGGAAAGTATCTCGAGGCGATGGGCAAGGTGAAAACCAACGATGCGGTCAGCAGCCTTCTCAACCTCGAACCACAGGAAGCATCGGTCATCCGCGACGGAAAGGAGGTACGCATCCCCGTATCCGAACTCGTGAAAGGCGATGTCATCCTCGTAAGGCCCGGAGAGGGAATCCCTGCAGACGGAAGCATCATCGAAGGTACCAGCAGCGTGGATGAGTCCATGCTCACCGGAGAGAGCCTGCCCGTGACCAAGAAGGCAGGAGATATCGTCTACAGCGCCACCGTCAACGGAGAGGGAAGTTTCCGCATGGTGGCCGAGCAGGTCGGAAAGGACACCGTACTGTACCAGATCATCGGAATGATCGAGGGTGCACAGGGAACCAAGGCCCCCATGGCACGTCTCGCCGACAAGGTCGCAGCAGTATTCGTCCCCACCGTACTCCTCATCGCAGCACTGTGCTGCGTAGGATGGCTTCTGGCAGGAAGGGACATCTCGTTCTCCCTCACAGTCATGATCTCCGTCCTGGTCATCTCCTGTCCCTGCGCACTGGGTCTTGCAACACCCCTTGCTATCATCGTGGGAACCGGAAATGCGGCCAAGCACGGAATCCTCTTCAAGAGTGCATCCAAGCTCGAAGCATCCGGAAAGATCGACCTTGTCATTCTCGACAAGACCGGAACCATCACCGAGGGAAAACCCGACGTTACCGATGTCGTCTCTGCATCGATAGACAGCAACGAACTCCTTGCATACGCCGCCGCTGCGGAATCTGATTCCGAGCACCCCATCGCAAAGGCGATCGTGGCGAATGCGAAGAATAACGGGGTTTCAATCCCTGCACATGATTCGTTCGAGACCATCACCGGACACGGCGTGAAATGTATCGCAGACGGCAGGAACGTGGCCATCGGAAACAGGAACCTCATGGCCCTGCTCGGTGCGGACACCTCCGCACTCGATCCGGAATTCAACAGGATATCCGGAGAGGCGAAGACCTGCATGTTCGTCGCCATCGACGGAACCGTCGCAGGAATCATAGCCGTTGCGGACCCCGTCAAGAAGACCTCTAAGAAAGCAGTGGAGGCTATCAAGGCCGCCGGTGCCACCCCAGTTATGGTCACCGGAGACAACGAGGACACTGCAAAGGCGGTTGCCGCAAGCGTAGGCATCACCGAGATACGTGCCAATGCCCTCCCACAGGACAAGATCGATGCTGTCAAGAAGTTCCAGGTTCAGCAGAAGACCGTCGCAATGGTCGGAGACGGTATCAACGATGCTCCCGCACTCACTCAGGCAAACGTAGGAATGGCTGTCGGTTCCGGAACGGACATCGCTATAGGTGCGGCGGATGTGGTCCTGATGAACACAGACCTCTGCACAGTACCTGCGACCATAGAGATCGGAAAGGCCACTGTTACCAACATCAAACAGAACCTATTCCTCGCTTTCGTGTACAACGCGATCTGCATCCCCATCGCGGCAGGACTGCCCTACATACTGGGAATGTCGGAGTTCACCCACATGCCCATGCTCGCAGCCGCAGCGATGTCGTGTTCTTCCGTATCGGTTACCCTGAACGCACTTAGGATGAGCAGGTTCAGACCCAGCACCGATGAGATCACTGTCTGACCGGTCTGAGGCCTTTCACATGGAGGGTTCCGTTGTTGCGGGACCACTCCTTCTCGGAATCCGTTATCTCGAGGGCATAGTCGAACGAAGGGGAATAGAGGGTCATCGATTCGAACTCCCCTCCCTCGCCCATGATGCTGATTCCGTACTTCTCCCTGAGTTTCTTCAGTTCGGCGACGGTCTCCCTGTTGATGGGACGTCCCAGCCAGGATTCGTCAAGACCTTCTGCGTAGCATCCCACGATGATCGCCTGGATGCCGGAATCGAGAAGCTGGTCCATGAGCATGTCCTGGTCCTTCCTCCACATGGGGGCGATGAGTTTCAGTCCGAGGTCGCCGCACACGATGTTCATCCTGTCCCACTGGTAATCCGACCAGATGGCACCTACGACGATACCTTCGATATCGAGACCTTCAAGGGCATCATGCAGACCCTTCATGTCGCTGTCTTCCTCACCGGTGCTCTTTCCGAGGATTAGTTCCTTGCCCATAGCCTTCGCCATCTCGGGGACGACGCTGAGATTGGGGGTGTGAAAAATCCATGATGCCTTGTCCTCCGGGACGATGTTGACGATATAGGGGATCTCATGACCCATCTGCTCTGCAACGTAAAGGGAAAACGATGAATCCTTGCCGCCGGAGTATAGTGAGGCTAAGCGCATAATCCCGGAACTGTCGCTACATTAATGTAACTTTTCGTGGATGACCTTTCTAGTGGTACCTTTGGCAGACATCGACCAGAATCAGATGAAGAAACTCGCAGGCGAGAAAGCAGTAGAACAGTTCGTAAAGGACGGTATGACCGTCGGACTGGGAACCGGCTCGACCGCCTACTATGTCATCCTGAAGATCGCCGAGCTTGTCAAACAGGGTTACAAACTGAAATGCGTAGCAACATCCATCGCATCCGAAAAACTCGCCATCGAGAACGGAATCGAGATGGTCGACCTCAACGAGGTGGACCACGTGGATGTCACCATCGACGGTGCCGACGAGGTCGACCCCAAGATGAACCTCATCAAGGGACTCGGAGGGGCACTCCTCCGCGAAAAGATCGTCGCCGCCGCATCCGTGGAGGAGGTCATCGTCGTCGACGAGAGCAAACTCGTCGAAAAGATCGGTACCAAGGTCTCCCTCCCCGTCGAGGTACTCCAGTTCGGACACGTCCGCACCGCCTTCGGACTCAGGAGGCAGGGCTGCGAACCCGTTCTGAGGATGAAGGACGGAAAGCCCTTCGTGACCGACGGTGGAAACTACATCTACGACTGCAAGTTCGAGAACGGCATAGACTACCTCTCATTCAAGGAGACCGCACTCGACGCCATCCCCGGAGTCGTGGAGAACGGACTGTTCATCAATCTCGTTAGGGCAGTGGTCATCGCCCGCAAGGACGGTACCGTGGAGATCAGGGAATGATTCTCTGGACAGAGGATCGGTTCCGATTTCCCCCTATACATTATATAGAATGAGAGAATAGGCGAGTTTTAAATAGAACCTGTCTATTAGAGAGGTTGCATTTGCATTTCATTAAGGTGATTTAAATGAAGATGCCGAGAACTATCAA
>JAKSHV010000148.1 GCA_024399225.1 archaeon
CCTACGAGCTCTTCGGCGGAATGTGGGGACCCTTCTGTCTCGAGACCGTCGTCAATGACAAGCTCGAGTTCAGGGTATTCGAGATCTCCACCAGGATCGTCGCGGGTACCAACCCCTTCATCAACGGTTCTCCCTACGCAGAGATGATCTATCCCGGACTCAGCACCGGTGCCAGGATGGCAATGGAGATCAAGGACGCGATTGCAAACAACAAACTCAAGGAGCTCATGAGCTGAGCTCCCACCCAAATAACGAAGTGATAACATGGTTTCACAGAGACTTCAGCAGGTCCCCGCATCCGGTACCCTCGCTATTTCAAACCTCGTAAGCCAGCTCAAGGCAGACGGAGTAGATGTAATCTCCTTCTCCCTCGGTGAGCCCGACTTCGACACCCCCTCGAACATCGTAGACGCATGCAAGGCATCCCTTGACAGGGGATTCACCCACTACACTCCCAGTATGGGAATCCCTGAGCTCAGGAACGCCATCGCAGAGCGTGCAAGGACCTTCAACAACCTCGACGTCACCGCGAAGAACGTCCTTGTCACCCCCTGCAAGCACGCCATTTTCATGGCCGCCATGGCCTACATCGACCCCGGAGACGAGGTCCTTCTTCCCGATCCCGGATGGGTCACCTATGAGGCTGACATCAAGCTCTGCGGAGGAGTGCCAGTATATGTGCCCCTCACCTATGAGAACGGATTCGTTCTCGACCCTGCAGTCGTAGAGTCCCTTATCACTCCCAAGACCAGGATGATCATCCTGAACACTCCTTCCAACCCTACCGGATGTGTCATTCCCGAGAATGTAATCAGGGAGATCGCAGACATCTGTATGGAGCATGACATCATGGTCCTTGCAGACGAAATCTACGAGAACATCATCTACTCCGGAAAGCACTTCTCCATCGCATCCATTCCCGGAATGATGGACAGGACCATCACCGTCTCCGGTCTTTCCAAGACCGCAGCTATGACCGGCTGGAGGATGGGATGGGCCGTTTCCTCCGAGCAGAATATCAAGGACATCAACAAGCTCCAGGGACACACCGTCTCCTGCTGCGTTTCCTTTGCACAGGAAGGAGCCGTCGAGGCACTTGTCGGAACCCAGGAACCCGTCAAGGAAATGGTCGCACGCTTCAAGACCCGCCGTGATCTCGCACTCGACCTTCTCGCCGAGATTCCCGGTATGGAATGCAAAGTGCCAGAGGGTGCATTCTACCTGTTCCCCAAGTATGATGCGAAGATCCCCTCCGCAGAACTTGCTAAGAGGCTTCTCGAGGATGTCCACGTCGCCGTAACTCCCGGAACCGCATTCGGTCCCCACGGAGAAGGATTCTTCAGGATCTCTTACGCAGCCAGCGAGGACAACATCCGCGAAGGTATCGCCAGGATTAAGAAATTCATGGGTTCCCTCTGAACCCCAACCCTTTTAACGGGCGTACGCGCCCGTCCCCTTTTCTAATATAATAAATACGTGAGTGCTCATCAGTCCAAATATTCCGTCATTTAGGACGGCCCCAGGGATACAAAATGAGCAGAAAATTATACACCGTCGGCCCCGTTGATGTGGCCGAGGACACCCTTAAGGCCATGGACAGGCCTATGATCACCCACAGGACCAAAGAGTACAAGGAGCTCCATAAGAACATCGAGCAGAAACTCCAGGAAGTCCTCAACACCAACTACGACATTCTCATGGTCGGCGGTTCCGCAACCGTCCTCCTCGAAGGTGCCGCAAGGTCCGGAATCTCCAAGAAATCCCTCGGACTCACCTCCGGTTCCTTCGGAGACAGGTCCATCGAAGTGGCAACCACCAACGGAAAGATGGTCGACGTCGTAAAGGTACCTCTCGGAAAGGCAGTCAAACCCGCAGACCTTGCAGGCAAGGTTGCAGCCGACACCGAGGCAGTACACTGGGTATCCAACGAATCCTCCTCCGGAGTATACTGCGACAGCATCGCACTCGCCGAGGAAGTAAGGTCCCAGAACCCCGACTCGCTCATCATGATCGATGCAGTCACCTCCATGCTCGCAATGGACCTCCACTTCGACAAGGTCCAGCCCGACTCCGTCGTTTTCGGAACCCAGAAAGCATTCGCCCTCCCTCCCGGAATGGCATTCGCAGCAGTATCCCCCAAGTTCCTTGCAAAGGCAGAGAAGGTCGAGAACAAGGGATTCTACGCAGACTTCACCAAGCTCAAGGAGAAGAATGACGAGAACTACGCCCTCACAACCCCTCCCGTATCGCTCATGTACGGAGTCGACTACCAGCTCGACAAGATGCTGAAAGAGGGAATGGCCACCAGGTACAGAAGGCACCAGGAAATGGCCGACATGGTCCGCAAATGGGCCAAGGACAGAATGCAGGGAGTCTTCCCCGAGGCAGGCTATGAGTCCAACACCATCGGAGTAGTCAACAGGGGAGACCTCGACTTCGACAAATTCCATTCCATTATCAAATCCAAAGGCATGGAGATCTCCAACGGTTACGGTTCCGCAAAGAACACCACTTTCAGGATCGGACACATGGGAGACCTTACCTGTGCAGACATCCAGAAACTGCTCGACGTCATGGACGAGGCACTTGAGGAGATGAAACAGTGACCACCAAGATTCTTGTATCCGACAAACTCGACAAAGCAGGTCTCGAGATCCTCGAGGCCTCCGGTATCCCCGTAGTAATGAAGCCCGGAATGACTGAGGACGAACTCTGTGCTGAGATCGTCGACTACGACGCACTCATCATCAGGTCCGGCACCAGGGTCACCAGGAAGGTCATCGACGCCGCAAAGAAGCTCAGGCTCATCGGCCGTGCCGGAGTCGGAGTCGACAACGTCGACATCCCCTACGCAACCGAGAAAGGTATTCTCATTATGAACACCCCTTCCGCAAATACCCTCTCCGCAGCCGAGCATACCTGCGCGATGATCATGGCCATGGCCAGGAACATCCCCCAGGCACACCAGTCCATGCACGAGGGCAAATGGGACAGGTCCAAGTTTACCGGCGTCGAGCTCAACGGCAAATGTCTCGGTATCATCGGTACTGGACGTGTCGGACTCGAGGTCGCCAAGAGGCTCAAGGCATTCAACATGACCATGGTCGCAAGCGACCCCTTCCCTCCCAGGCAGGAAGTCCTCGACGAGATCGGAATCAAACTTCTGCCCAGCGCAGACGAGGTCGTCAAGGTTGCAGACTTCATCACCATCCACAGCCCCCTCCTTCCCTCCACCAAGGGAATGATCTCCGACGCACAGTTCAAGATGATGAAGCCCACCACCAGGATCGCAAACGTCGCACGTGGTGGAATCGTCGACGAGGACGCTCTCTACAGGGCACTCAAAGACAACGTCATCGCAGGCGCAGCATTCGATGTATGGTGCAACGAGCCCCTTTCCGACGATGAGAAGAAGCTCCTCGAGCTCCCCAACCTCGTCACCACCCCTCACCTCGGAGCAAGCACCGTCGAGGCCCAGCTCAGGGTCGCTGTCGACATCGCCAACTCCGCTGTCAAGTACCTGAAGGACGGAATCATCACCAACGCCATCAACGCACCCCGCGGAAAGCTCACTTCCGAGACCGAACC
>JAKSHV010000149.1 GCA_024399225.1 archaeon
TTGAGAAGGATCTTCTGTTCTGCGGAAGCGATGATCTTCTTGGTCCTGACGAAGGTGTCGGGGTTGAGGGAGATGCAGTCGATTCCCTGCTCGACAAGGAACTCGCAGAAGTCGGGGTAGACGGAAGGTGCCTGTCCGCATATGCTGACGTGGTTTCCGTTCTCGTGTGCGACCTTGATGAGGTGTGCGATTGCTGCCTTGACTCCGGGGTTCCTCTCGTCGAAGTATCCCATCTTTCCGAGGATGTCGGAATCCCTGTCGCAGCCCATGGTGAGCTGGGTCAGGTCGTTGGATCCGATGGAGAACCAGTCGCAGTACTTGCAGAACTCCTCTGCCATGAAGATGTTGACGGGAACCTCTGCCATGAAGTAGAGCTTGAGGTCGAGTCCGCGCCTGAGTCCGACGGACTCCATCATTGCGGTGATCTGCTTGACCTCGTCGATGGTCCTGACGAAGGGGAGCATGATGTTGACGTTCTTGAGTCCCATCTCGTCCCTGACCTTCTTGATGGCCTTGAGCTCGCACATGAATGCCTCGCGGTAGTTGGCGGAGACGTACCTGGAACATCCTCTCCATCCGATCATGGGGTTGTCCTCGGTGGGCTCGTAGTTTGCGCCGCCCTTCATGTCGTGGTACTCGTTGGTCTTGAAGTCGGAGGTCCTGAGAGTGACAGGCCTGGGGTAGAATGCCCTGGCGACCTTTGCGACACCGTCTGCAAGCTTGTCGATGAGCTCCTGGGTCCTGCCGTCTGCGATGACTGCGCAGGGGTGCTCGCCGATGTAGTTGGTGAACAGGAATTCGGACCTGAGGAGTCCGACACCGTCGCAGGGGAGCTGTGCGATCTCTTCTGCCTTGGTGGGCATGGAGACGTTGCACATGACCTTGGTTCCGGTGATGGGGACAGGCTCTGCGAAGACGGTTGCCGCCTTTGCTGCGGGCTCGTCCTTTGCCTTCTTCTTGATCTCTCCGCGGTAGACGGTTCCGGTGGATCCGTCGACGGTGATAATGTCGCCGTTCTTCAGCTCGGAGGTTGCGGAAGCGGTTCCTACGACACAAGGAGTTCCGAGTTCCCTAGAGATGATTGCGGCGTGGCAGGTCATTCCTCCCTCGTCGGTGACGATGGCGACGGACCTGGACATTGCGGGGACCATGTCGGGCATGGTCATCTTGGTGACGAGAACGTCTCCGTCCTTGATGACGTCGAGGGACATTCCGTCTTCGTAAATGCAAACTTTTCCGGTGGCCATTCCGGGGCTGGCTCCGAGACCGGTGAGGAGAACCTCTCCGCCGTCGACAGCTTCTGCTGCGGACTCGTCTGCGGTTCCGATGGCGGTGATGGGCCTTGCCTGTACGAGGTAGACCTCTCCGTCCTCGATGCACCACTCCATATCCATGGGCTTGTTGTAGTGGATCTCGACCTGCCTTCCGATCTCTGCGATCTCGAGGACGCGGGAGTCGGGGAGTTTCTGGACAGCCTGGATATCCTCGGGGACGTCCTCCTTGACTGCTCCTCCCTGGGGTCCGCGGACGTACTTCCAGGTCTGTTTGAAGGTCTTCTTGCTGCTGATTGCCATCTTGGCCTTGTCGACGACATAGTGGTCGGGAGTGACTTCTCCACCGACCATTGCCTCTCCGAGACCGTAACCGCCCTCGACGATGATGTTCTTTGCACCGTTGTGGGGGTCGACAGTGAACATGATTCCGGAGTACTCGGAGTTGACCATCTTCTGGACGACGACTGCGAGCTTTACGTCCTCATGGGAGTAGCCCTGGGCTTCCCTGTAGTAGATTGCCCTTGCGGTGAAGAGGGAGGACCAGCATTTCTTGATCTTGTCGATGAGGTCTTTCTCATCTTTGACGTTGAGGTAGGTTTCCTGCTGTCCTGCGAAGGATGCGTCGGGAAGGTCTTCTGCGGTTGCGGAGGACCTGACTGCAACGAAACCTTTCTTTCCGCCGAGGAGGAGCTTGTAGTTGTCCTTGATCTCCTTCTGGAGGTCGGCGGGGATGGGGCATTCGTCGAAGAGTGCCCTGATCGCCTTTGCGGCAGCGTCGAGGCTGTCGTCGGAGGAGCGGTCGATTCCCTTGAGCAGTGCAAGGATCTTGTCCATGATCTTGCTCTTGGTGATGAAGTAGTCGTAAGAAACAGTGGTAAGAACGAAAGCGTTGGGGACGGGGAATCCGGAAGAGGTGAGCTCTCCGAGGTTTGCTCCTTTACCGCCGACGATGGGTACGTCGTCAACGCATAGCTCATTCACATCGATAATTCTTCTTGTGTCGTTGATATCGGCCATAATAATTTCCGCCTATCTGAAAGAAGGAGTTTGCGGGACGTGCCCGTTGTTTACGATATGGCAATTCTACAAGGGGTATAAAATGACTGTCACGTTTTCTTTATATACTCGAGTTGTCCCCTTAATATAATAATTCTATTGAATATTGTGGAATTCCCATTTTAATCAACGTATTTTTAGGATTACCGTAAGATGGAATACGAATTTCGTAGAATTGTTTGGAAAGTCGTAAAATTTAAGGTAGTTTTTTGTGAATTTGGTAAAATACAACTCGGAAACTCTACGAATTGCGTAATTTTTACACTAAGGTTTATAATGTAGGTACTGTTCCCCGATTTCGGTAGCTTATGGACACTGAAATCTGTTGGCATGGAAGAGGAGGTCAGGGAGTCGTTACCGCTAACGAAATCCTCGCCAAATCCGCCATTTATTCCGGTAAGTATGTGAAAGCATTCCCCGAGTTCGGACCTGAAAGGATGGGAGCCCCTATCAGGGCATTCGCCAGGATTCAGGACACCCCGATCAGGGTACACACTCAGGTTTACGAGCCTGACATCGTAATCGTCATCGACCCCACACTCATTGGAAAGGTCGATGTTGCAAAAGGACTCAAGAAAGGCGGAATCATCCTTGCAAACTTCGAGGGATCCCCCGCTGAGCTTCAGAAGGCAATCGGCACCACCGCCGAGTGCCACGCCGTCAAGGCAACCAAGATCGCACTCGAGGAGATCGGCAAACCTCTCGTCAACACCGCAATGCTCGGTGCACTCATGAAGGTTCGCCCCATCATCACCTACAACGAGCTTGAGGACAACGTAACCGCAGGATTCACTGGAAAGCTTCCCGAGAAGCTCATCCTCAAGAACCTTTCTGCTCTCAAGAGGGCATACGACGAGGTCGAGTGAAATGGTTAACATCGCAAACTACAAAGATCTCATCATCGGAAGCCGTGTCATCGAGCCCGGAAACTCCGAAAAATTCAACACTGGTGACTGGAGGTCCATGGTCCCCGTCGTCGACACCAACAACTGTATCGACTGTCTGACCTGCTGGATCTACTGCCCCGATGACTGCGTCCTCGTCAAAGACGACCGCGTTGTCGGAATCAAGACCACCCACTGTAAGGGCTGCGGAATCTGTTCCAAGGTCTGCCCCAAGAAAGCCATCACCATGAAGGAGGACATCCAATGACCGGTAAAGCAGGAAAGGACATCGCAATCAACGGAGACGGTGCAGTCGCACTCGCCTGGAAACAGATGAACCCCGATGTCTGCGCCGCATACCCCA